>CAIXSC010001052.1 GCA_903921945.1 uncultured Planctomycetaceae bacterium | reverse complement strand
CGTGAGCGGAGCCGGTAGCGTAGTCCGAGGGGCGGCGCAGCGAGCGGAGCGAGCCGACGCCCCTCGCGACGAAGCGGACGGCGTAGCGGGCCATAGTGTACGGGCGCTCCGGCGATAGTGTACACGCGCACCCCATCTCAATGGCAATCCGTCCGGGTCCTTTACCGTTCCGGTCTGGCATAGCCTTGCCTTGCCTCGCCTTGCCTCGCCTGGTCTGGCCTTGCTGGGTCTGGCTTGGCACTCCAGCACCTCAGTGCCTTTCCTACGGGCTCTGGGGAGCCACCGTCTTGCCGTTGGGGCAGGACAGATCGCCATAGACCCAATCCCCCTGCATTTGTAAGCTACCCACGAAAACCATCCCGTCCCGGCAACCGCGTGAGTGCCATGCCGCAACGAATCTCGTACGCCCAGAATCACGAGGATATTCTTCTCGACCGCTTCTTTGGCTCGCATGTGGGCACCTATCTGGACATTGGCGGCAATCACCCCGTCAATCACAGCAACACCTTTTTTTTCTACGAGCGGGGCTGGCAGGGGTGCGTCGTCGAACCCCAGGAGGAATTCGCGGAACTCTACCAGCGTTTTCGTCCGCGGGACCTGTTGCTGCGAGTAGCCATCGGAGTGGAAGCCGGCTTGCTGCCGCTCTACCGCGTCATCGACGCCGAGCGGATCAACGGCCTGACGACACTTGATGCCGAAATCGCCGAATCCCACCGAGCTCGCGGATTCGAAATCGAAGTCGACGAGTGCCGCATCCAGCCTATCGCCGGCCTCCCCGATGTATGGCCGGTCTGTCCCGACTTGGTATCGATTGATGTCGAAGGCTGGGAAGCCAATCTCGTGCGCGCCTTTCCTTATGAACGCTGGCAACCAGCGGTCATCATGATCGAAGCGACGAAGCCGCTGTCGACGATCTCGACCCATGTTTCCTGGGAGCGAACGTTACTCGATCACGACTACCTATTCGCGCATTTCAACGGCCTCAATCGCTTCTACCTTCATCGCAAACATGTCGAGCGCTTGGACTGTTTCGCGACGCCCGTGTCCGTCCTCGACAACTTCACGAGCGACGAAGTTTTATCGCTACGAAGGCAAGTCAAAGAGCTACGGGGCCGCGTATCGACGCGCGGAGGGACCAGGCAATTCAAGTCGCGGATCGGTTCGATCTGGAGGCGAATCACCGGAGACCGCCAACGGAATTCGGCTCTGAATTCGGCTCTGAATTCGGCTCTGGAAAACACGGCCACCTCCTCTTCCACTCTTCAGGCACAAGTACCACCGACCACGTCACTGGAACAGCGAGTGTCGATCACCGCCAGTTGCCGCGACTGCGAAGACATTCCCAAACATCCGGACGCGGGCCAGGTCAAGAGGTTGGCGGGCGAGAATGTGCAGATCATGCACAATGGGTTGAAAGTTGTCGCGGGCGGCTACTATGGCGACTGGATGACCCGGATTATCGAACAACTGCACGGCCATCATGAGCCGCAGGAGGAAAGGGCATTCCATGACCTAATGCCACTTATCTCCTCCGGTGGCGCGATGCTCGAAGTGGGCGCCTTCTGGTCCTATTATTCGCTCTGGTTCCACTCGGTCGTTGCCAATGCCCAAAACTACATGATCGAGCCCGATCCCAACAACCTCGCCATTGGACAAAGGAACTTCGCGCTAAACGGGTTCACCGGCAACTTCACGCAAGCGGCCATCGGCCGCAAACCGGCCACACTCACCGGTTTTGTCTGCGAAAGCGACCACAACAGCCGCTCGATCCCCATGGTGTCGGTCGATTCGTTCCTCGCGGAACAACGCATCGATAGTCTCGAACTCCTGCTCTGCGACGCCCAGGGTGTCGAGCTTGACATGCTTGTTGGAGCTCGCAAGAGCTTCGATCGAAACGCGATCCGTTTTGTCGTGGTGTCCACGCACCACCATTCGATTTCAGGCGATCCGTTGACACACCAGAAATGTCTTTGGCATCTCCGGGCCCAAAACGCGAAAATCCTGTGCGAACACTCAGTCCACGAGTCCTATAGCGGCGACGGGCTGATCGTCGCCGCGATGCTGCCTCGCGACCGGGAATTGCCGGCAATCAAGGTCAGCCACAATCGCGCGTCGACGGGCGTGTTCCGTGAATTGGAGTACGATCTTGCGGACCGCTTTCCGAAGATCTCTTAGCCCGTAGCCCGAAAACACTGTCCTGGTTCCCCTCTATTCGGTTGCACGAACCGGCCGAACATTCCTGTTTGGTACCGGAATTCGAACTTGGCGTTGCAACTGAGGATCGACCGGATTCCCGCCAGCCGCTTCACTTGCCAACAAAGCGAGTTCTTAGTAATGGGATAGGTGTGCGGCGGAAGGCGAATGTCGACAAGCTTTGAACGGGCGGCAAGCGAGGGCGGAAACAATGAGGCAATTGCGCGGCAAGTGGGCCGTGGTCACGGGGGCCGCCTCGGGGATTGGCCAGGCGATTGCCCGACAACTCGCCAAGGAGGGTGCTCACCTTTGGTTGATCGACCGCAATCACGAGGCATTGTCCGCGGTCGGCGACGAGTGCGAAGAGTTCGGCGTGGAAGTGAAGGTGCGTGTGATCGATCTGAGCGTGACCAAGGAGATCGAAGAGTTGGCGACCGAATTGCTCGAAGCGGTCCCCCCGATCGATTTGCTGGTCAATAACGCCGGTGTTGCCTACTACGGGGCGACAACCGAGATGGACGACGACGCCTGGCACACGTTGATGGCCGTGAATCTCCACGCGCCGGTCCTGCTGACGCGGCGACTGTTGCCAAGAATGCTCGAACAGCCCGAAGCCCATGTGCTGAATGTCTCCAGCATTCTCGGGTTGGTCGCCCACCGCAAGGCGTGTGCCTACCACGTCTCGAAATACGCGATGGTTGGATTTAGCGAGGCGCTGCGGGCCGAATTCACCAGGACCGGCCTAGGCGTCACGGTCTTATGTCCGGGCTTTGTGACGACCCGGCTGTTCGATCGTGGAATGGTGGGAAACAGCCCCAACGCGTTCCAGCCGCCGCCGCCGTGGCTATGCGCAACGCCTGAGAGGGTTGCCGCCAAGGCGATTCGCGGAATTCGACGCAACCGCCGGATGGTTTTGGTCACGCCGCTCGCCCATGTGCTGTACTACTTTAAACGCCTGCTGCCCGGCGTGTTGGATTGGCTCCAGACGCGGCGTTCCCGCCGCCGCCGCAATCAAGCTAAAACCGGCCGCACAACTTTGCCCGAGACATCCGTCAATCGGCGTTCCAATCCGTTGTAATAAAACGTCAAGCGTTCGTGATCCAGCCCCAAGAGGTGCAAAAGGGTGGCGTGGAAATCCTGCACGGTGACGACATTTTCCACCGCTTTGTATCCGAATTCATCCGTGCTGCCATAGCTAAATGGCGCCTTGACTCCGGCGCCGGCAAGCCACGCGGTAAACCCTTCCGGATTGTGGTCGCGACCGCTCGCGCCTTTTTGAAATGTCGGCATACGGCCGAATTCGGTACACCACACCACCAATGTGTCTTTGAGCAATCCTCGTTGCTTGAGATCCCGCAGCAAGGCGGCGGTTGGCTGGTCGAACACCGGTCCATGGACGCTGTATTGCTTCTCGATCGCTTTGTGACCGTCCCAGTTGCTTACGCCTTCGCCACCCGTCTGATAGGCGCCGTTAAACAACTGAATGAATCGCACCCCTTGCTCGAGCAATCGCCGGGCAAGCAAGCAGTTACGCGCGTAGGCGGCCTTCAAGGGATTGCCTGTGTCGTCGGCTCCGTACATGGCGAGCGTCGCGGCGGTCTCCGTCGTCAAGTCGCGCACGGCGGGAATGCTGAGTTGCATCCGCGCCGCGAGTTCGTAGCTGGAAATCCTCGCGGCCAGCTCGCTGTCGCCCGGGAATCGTTCCAAATGCCGGTCATTCAGCCGCCGCAGATAGTCGCGCGTGCCCGCGTCACGCGCCGCGGCGATCGATTCGGGACGGGCCAAGTTGCGGATCGGCAACGACGCGTTGAAATCCGTTCCCTGAAACGCCGCCGGCAGAAAACCGGGGCCCCAGTTATTCACTGAGTTTTGGGGCGTGCCCCGCGGATCGGGAATCGCGACGTACGCTGGCAGGTTTTCGTTGTCCGTGCCCAGCGCGTACGAAACCCAAGCGCCGGCGCTCGGAAAACCATCCAGCGTGAACCCGGTCGACATGTAGTTCTCGCCGGGACCATGGGTGTTTGTCTTGCCTTTCAGCGAATGCAAAAAGCAAATGTCGTCGGCTAGTTCGCCCAAATGAGGAACAAGCTCCGAGATCATCTTGCCGCATTCGCCGCGCGGCCGGAATTTCCACGGACTGCGAGTGACATTCCCCTGCTCGCCTTGAAACGTCACCAGCTTCTCGGCGCCCGGCAACGGTTGGCCATGGCGGGCTTCCAGTTCCGGTTTGTAATCGAACGTGTCGACATGGCTACACGCGCCGGAACAAAAGATCACGATCACTCGTTTGGCGGCGGCCGGAAAATGCGGCGACCGCGCGGCGAACGGGCGAGCCGCGTCGATCGACGGCCGCAATGGCTGTTTGCCGCTGACCGTTCCCGATTCCTCGCCTCGCAAGAGTCCCTGTTCGTCGAGCAACGCAGCCAACGCGATACCGCTCAAACCGGTCGCGGTGTGGCCGAGAAACTCGCGGCGCCGCAACAAGTGACCGCCTGCGATCGCGTTCGCTCGCGTCTTCATGTTCGCATTTCCATTCCGCAGCGCCAAACCGCCGAGTCAAGGGATAAACACAAACTCGTTACTGTTCAGCATGGCTCTGCTGAAAGCTTCCCACCCCGCCTCGCTGACGAACGCCAACGCCTCCGCCGTCTCTTCCGGATCGGGCGCGCGGCCAAAACAGAGCGTGTAGGCTCGAGCAACCATCCGCGGCGGATCGTCGCCACACTCGCGTTTGAGCCGTGCCACCAGCAATTCGCACTGCTGCAACACAAAGGGACTGTTCAGCAGATTCAGGGCTTGGAGCGGCGTGGTCGAGCGGCCCCGGCGGGGAACCGAGGACGCCGCGTCCGGGCAGTCGAAGACGCCGAAAACCGACTCCTTCTCGAGCCGCACTTTGTTCATATAAACCATGCGGCGCCAATCGTTCGGCCCGTATTGTTTCTTCGGAAAATAGTGCCGCACATTCTCCAGTTCGACTTCAAACCCGCTGAACCCCGGTCCGTGCATGCGCCGGTCCAAGGCTCCGGTGACCGCCAGGATCGAGTCGCGGATCGCCTCGGCCTCCAGTCGCCGGGGCGGGAAACGCCACCAAGTCTCGGTGCCGCCGTCCGCCGCCAACGCGTCGGGCCGTGGCCGCCCACTCTGTTGAAATGTGGCCGAATTGAGAATCAGCCGATGCAAATGCTTGAGCGACCAACCGCTATCCATCAGTTCGGCGGCGAGCCAATCGAGCAATTCGGGATGCGACGGCCGGGCCCCGGCCGCGCCAAAATCGCTCGGGGTGGATACCAACCCCTGTCCAAAGTGAAACTGCCACACGCGATTCACAACGACTCGCGCCGTCAATGGATTCTCTTTGGAGCCCACCCAACGGGCGAGCGCTAAACGGCGTTCCGCCTCCGGCGTCGCTTCGCCTACGTCAAGCTCCCCGAGAACGGCCACCGTGTTCGGCGCGACCGCTTCACGCGGCTGATTCGGTTCGCCACGAAACAGGCGGAAAGTTTGCCCCGGTTGTTGGAACACGCCAGCGTACGCCACCTCCGCCGTGGGTTGTGACGCGAGCTTGGCTTCGACCGATCGCAATTCGTCGAGCCTCCGCAGCGCCGCGCGAGCTTCGTCCGCAGGCAATCCGTCCAACTTGTACTCAATGGGAACCGCTTCGGTTCCCAGGGGCTGACGATCGTCCGACGAGGCGACGGTCCGCCATTGGTTCTCCTCCACCGCGACTTCGATCCGGTAACGTGTGGCGAGCCGATCCGCAAACTGTCCCTCGCGGTCCCGCCCCCAGAGCATCCGCTCGATTCGTGTCACTGCCGGTAACTCAATCCGCACCCAGCCAGTTCCGACTTCGTTCGAGATCCAACTGTGGGAGTTGCCAAAACGGCCATCGTGGACGTGTTCCAGCTTGTGAATCGCATGGCCCGGCAGGCTGCTCGAACAGGTCACCTTCGCGCCGGCACTTGCCAAGGCGACGTTTCGATCACCACTAAAAATCTGCCATTCATCAAGGCATGGCTGAGCGGACGACGTGGCCAGAATCGTGAATCGCACAAACCTCGCTTCGATCGGCGCAAAACGCTCCTCGTTCTCGCGTGGATTGACCGGCGGCCGTTTGCCCGCTGATTTGACGAACGGTCGCAATTCGTTACGCAACTCGGTGACGCGGGCCTGCAATCGTTCCGCTTCCCGCTTCAACTCGAGTGCCGCCGGCAAGGCGCGGTCGCCGTGTCGAACTCCGGCGAAGACCGCTTGCAACGCGTAGTACTCGGATTGCCGAATCGGATCGAATTTGTGGTTGTGGCAGCGAGCGCACCCGAAAGTCAGTCCCAGGAACGCAGTGCCGGTTGTGGCGATCATGTCGTCCAACTCGTTCTGACGCTGCATCTGGGTGAGGTTGATGTCGGGACTCTTCACGATGTCGTACGGCCCCGCCACCAAGAAACCGGTGGCGACCGGGGCGCCGAGCGAATCGCCGGCCAGTTGTTCCTGGAGGAACTGGTCGTAAGGTTTGTCTTCGTTCAGCGATCGGATGACATAGTCGCGAAAGGGCCACGCATTCGGCCGCTCACGGTTGGTCTCGAATCCATTGGTGTCCGCGAACCGGACCAGGTCGAGCCAGTGTCGCGCCCAACGTTCGCCATAATGAGGACTCGCCAGCGCACGCTCGATGAGATCGGCGATGGCTGCCGGGGAGGCGTCCGCGACAAACCGGTCGACTTCGTCAGGCGACGGCGGAAGTCCCAGCAGATCGAGGTGGATCCGCCGGATCAGATCGGAGCGGGAAGCGGCCGGATTGGGCGCAATCCCGCGAGCCCGCAGTGTTCGTCCAATATGCGCATCAACGCCGTTCACGCCCCAACCGGAGGACACCGAGGGAGGCGCCGATCGCTTCACCGGTTGGAATGACCAATGATCGGACGCGGGCCGAACGGAACGGCCAACTGGCTGGCTCGCCGGCTGATTAGCTGGCTGGCTCGCCGGCTGGTTCGCTGGCTGGTTGGCGAGCGACTTGGGATCGGCCGGCTCGTTGGGCCATCGAGCGCCCTGATCGATCCACGCCGCGAGCAAAGCGATTTCCGCTTTCGAGAGACGATCTTTTTCCTCGGGCGGCATCCACTTGCCCGCCTCTTGCCCCTGGACGAGGTGCATCAGATAGCTTTGGGAGGCCTTTCCCGGGACGATCGCCGGTTCGCCCGAATCGCCGCCGGCGATCAAACCCGCGCGGCGATCGAGCCGAAGTCCGCTTTCGCGTTCCTCCGCTCCGTGACAACCCCAGCACTTCGCCGCGAGCAACGGGCGGATCTGACGATGAAAGTCGACCGCAGCCACAGCCGGAACCTCGCGCACCGGCCCCTCGCCCGGCCGGCTTTGGGCTGGCTGGCTTTGAGCTGGCTGGCTTTGGGCTGCTTTGCTTTGAGCAGACTGGCTTTGAGCTGGCGGGCTCGGGCCAGTTTGGCCGTAAGCCGTGCTGAGCGCGGCAAGTACGACGATCGCGAGCAGCGTCCCGAGCGCGGTCGCGACGCTGGACATCGTCCGGGGGTTCGTCGACATGCTCACGCCTCGCGCAGTTTTTTCGCCTCGGCTTCCAGTTCGGCGATCTCTTTTTCCAGTCGCTGTACCTCGCCCGGCTCGTCGTTTTGCTTCTTGGCGCCCGAGAGCTGTTGCCTCAGCTTTTGCAGACGCTGGTTGATCACGTCGACCCGTTTTTTATCTTTCTTATCCATGCCTCTCCGTACACCGATCCAGATTGCCACGAGGTTGCACTAGGGAGTCGCGGACGCGGCCGAGACGGCTGGCGTCGCTCCCTTGGGCGTGCGGTCGATCATCCGCAGGTACCCACCCAAGCAAACGACGATTGTGGCCAAGACGAGGTTGATGGTCAACAACGACTTCGCGTTCTGGCGTGCCCGTTCGGCCGCCGCGCTGCGGCCGGCCAGCAGACTCGCGATGTAGAGCACAACCAGCGCCAGCAGGAACTTCACGCCGAAGATCATGTGGTAGGGCTTCGCGAGCGTGTAGCTGGCGATCAAGATTCCGATGTTCACCAGCCCGGACAGCAGCAAGCCGCCGGCCGACATCATGACCAGCTTGGACCAGTGGCCGCGCACAGCCGCCTTCAAACGATCGTGCGCCGCGTCGTCCAATTCCGCGGCGGCAGGCATGAGGGCGAACCGTTGGAAGATCGCGCCACCCATCAAGGTGATTGCCGCCAAAATGTGAATCCACCGCAGCGCCAACCCTGCCAACTCCAGACCGTTCATCGACTTGCTCCCGTCAACTAAAACCGTGCGTCCGCCACTTCGGCCAACACGCGTCGGCCGATCGCACTATAGCGCAAGCCATGGAAGGCTCAAGGTCCAATCGCTCGACGATGCGGCAGTTGCTCCTTGTTTCCCGCCGCGTCTTCGGCGTGGGCGACAAGTTCGACGGAGCCCGGCGCTGCACTGGCTCCCGGGGTTCCGGCCAGCGCGGCGGCATCGAGCACAACGCGCCACGTGGCGAAGTTGGGCGACGATCGTTCCGCGTCCCGTCCATTCACAACGACCCGTTGGATCCCGCCGTTGTCCGAGCACGTACCCTCGACGGTCCAGCTTCCGTTATGCCGCGCGACATGGGTGATCACGGTCGCGGGGGGCAAATCATCCACCGGCGTGGCTGCCGAGGGGAACGCGATGTCCGTGACCTCCGCAACCCGTGATTCGTCGCCGGTCAGCGGCGGTTCCGCGCGGAAGCGGCCAGGCGCCGCTTTGTATTCCGGCGAACGAATGCTAACGACCATCGCGTGCCGGCCAGGCCCAAACCAATCGTGCAGGTAGATCGGAACCCCCTTGTCGGATTTCGGTTGCGGACGCGGACCGCCGCCCAGATTCACGACCGCCTTTTGGCGGCTGTTGTCATTCCAGTTCGCCAGTTTCACACCACGAAAATGCGAGACGGCCGCGCCGGTCGCGTTGTCGTCCGAGATCTGAATCAACGGCATCCCGCCCGAACGGATTCCATCGAATGTCAAACCATCGACCAGAAGCGTGCCATGCTGCACGCTCGCGTCGTCGTGCCCACGATTGAAAGGCTCGGTGTTCGTGGTCCGAATGGTGACATTGCGATACACGTGGTTATCGAAATTCGGATGGTAAACGCCGTAATGCGACTGGATCGTCATCGTGTCGACGAGCACTGACGGCGCCTGTGGCCGGAAGGCGTAGTGCACATTCCAGATTTTGGTATTCCGCAGAATGAATGGATGACGCGCGTCGGGGCCCACGCCCGCGACTCCCTCGCCGAGATTGATGCCGTACAACCCGTAGCTGCTGTGGACCTCGTTGTCATCGAAGCGGACGAACGGCAAGGTGCGAATGTCGACACTCTTTTCGCTTCCGTCCGGTTGCATCACCGGGAAGACCGTCTTGAAGGAACTCCCGGATGTCGCTTCGTACCGGAATCCATATTGGTCGCAGCCAGCCGCGACATTGCGAGTAAACGTGTTGAGGCTGTTGGCCCACCAATACCCCGCGCCGTCGTTCGCGTCGAACGGTAGAACCTGCTTCGGCAGCCGTTTTCCCGCGCGGGCTTCGATCGCCAAATTGCGGTCGAGCACGTTGTAGACCTCGGTGCCATCCTCGAGGAAAAACCCGTGGCCGACACTGCGATAGCCCACATTGTCGCGGACCACCAGATAATTGGTGCCGTGGATCGTCAGCCAGCGATTGTGGCTGTCCCAAATGGACGCGCCGATCACATAGCTGCCGCGCATCGTCGGGCCGACGAGATGGAAATGCAGCGAGTAGCGACCGAGCGTGTCCTTTTTGCCCAGATGGCGGAATTCCGCGTAACTGATCGCGCCCGCCGAGTGCCGATGGTACATCGTGTGGCCGCGAACGCCTTCCGGATCAGCCGACTCGACAATCACATTGCGGCTGAGATTGGCCACCTCGCTGCGGAACTCGCCGTCGCCCAGGTGCTCGTATTCCAAAGGCGAATCCAGCGTCAGGCTGTTCGTGGCCAAGTCGATCGCGACGATCGTTCGCGGCTCGCTGCCGCCTTCCTGATGGTAAAGGTGCTGAGTGGCGGTGACGACAACGCGATCGCCGACGCGCCATCCGGTCACGGGCTCGGCGAGCGTCACTTGCTTCGCGCCCTTGGCGACGTTGCCGCCAAGTTTCACCCACGTTCGGCTGAGCGGCGCGCCGTGAAAATCCATGCGGCCGCCGCAACAGACGATGGCCGGACATGACTGTTTGTCCTGGCCGGCGACGTAGGTCAGCCGAATGAGGGCGCGCGCCGTTGCCGCTACCGGCTTTTCAGGGGTGCCAACGATCAGCGCCGGCCTCGGCTGGCCCGGCTTCGGAGCCTCGAAATGCTCGTCGCAGTCAAACCCCTCCTCGACCGTGCTGTCGGAGGCTTCGATTTTGATGAGGCCGACGTTGAGCCGCGTGTTCTTGTCGGGAGAAAAGGCCAGCGTGCCGGCGATGAACACAGCGCGAATCACCGTTCGGTCATCAGCCTCCAGATCGTAAGTGACTTGGTGACCTGGGCGGATTTGCACCTTGGAACCGCTCGACGGCACCTTGCCGCCCTCCCAGGTCGCGCCCGCCGACCACGGTCCCGACTGCAGACTGCGGAACACGGCGACGCCATCCGGCTTCGCGCCATGGTCGTGATCGTGCTCGGCCGCGTGCGCTGTGACCCCAGAACACAGGACCGCGACAGCCATAGCGAGCAGCCCAATTCCCCGGCGGATGCCCAAACCAAGCCCTGCATTGAGTCGCCCAAGGATGACGTGCCCAAGGAATAGGCACCCAACCTGCCTTCCTGCAGGGCGATCGGCTTGATGGCGAGTGCTACGCGAACCGGGAATGCGATCCATCGATGAAAACCTCCGAGGCGAATGAAGGCGAAATGCGGGCGAACAACGGGGCTGCGGGCGAGTCGTGGCGCAATGACGGCGAACGAACGGCGAACGAAGGGCGGACGAACGGCGAACGAACGGCGGACGAACGACGCAGTAAGGGCGAACGAAGGGAGAGGTTAGGGCGAGCGGATGGAGAACGGATGGAGAACGGATGGCGAACCACCGGGCTATCAAGGGGCCGCATTCTAGGACAGCTTTCCGCCCAAGTGGAACACGGGGCCCGGAAAAGGGCGGCAGCCCCGTACATCGTTCAGCCCGCTGCTGGCTCTACATCGTTCAGCCCGCTGCCGGCTCCCGGCTCTGGCCCGATTCCTGGCGCCGAGCATCGTCGCGGTTCGGATCAGAAGGTGCCG
>CAIXSC010001051.1 GCA_903921945.1 uncultured Planctomycetaceae bacterium | reverse complement strand
AGTTGGTGGGCTAGATCATGGGCTCCGCGTCGCTTGTCCGATGGCTCGTGTCGCCTGGATGGGCGCGGTTCCGGCAAGCGTGCTGTTTGGCGGCATCGCTCGCTTTCGCCTTCGCCGCTCGCGTGCCGACCGCCACGGGCGCCGAGCCGGTTCGCGACGCGTTGACGGACAGCCCGGCCAGCGATCCGTTCGCCCACGAGGTGATGGCGGTGCTGTCGCGAGCCGGATGCAATTCCGGCGCGTGTCACGGCAACCTGAACGGCAAGGGTGGCTTCAAACTGTCGCTGCGGGGCCAAGATCCCGCGGACGATCATCGAGTGCTCGTCCGGGACCTGGGTGGTCGGCGAGTGAACTTGGCGGAACCGGCTCGCAGCCTGTTGTTGCTCAAGGCGACCGCCGAGGTCGCTCACCAGGGTGGCCAGCGTTTCACCAGCGACTCGCTCGAGTACCGCGTGTTGCAACGTTGGATCGGCCAAGGCTGTCCGCCTTCACGAGGAACGGCCTTATCATCCACGGCCGCATCTTCAGCGTCGGCTTCGCTGCCGTCCGCATCACCGTTATCGCCGTTGCCAGCTCGACTGGTCGCGTTGGACGTCGAACCGCTCGAAGCGGTCGCGGTAGCGCCGCAAGATCGAGTGCCGCTGCGGGCTACCGCGCGATTCTCCGATGGGTCGCGCCGCGATGTCACGCCACTGATCGCTTGCGAAACGTCGAACCTGGTGACTCGGGTCGACAGCAGTGGCGCGGCGGTCCGCGAGTCGTTCGGCGAGTCGACGGTCGTTGTCCGCTACTTGGATCAACAAGTCGCCGTGCGGGTCGCCTTTCTACCCGATCGGCCGGTTGCCGACTTGGTGGCATTCCAGCCCCGTTCGCCGCTGGATCGACTGTGGCGGGAACGGTGGGAGCGATTGCGGGTCCAGCCCGCGCCAGCGGCCGATGACGCGACGTTGGTGCGCCGCTTGTCGTTGGACCTGTTGGGCGTGTTGCCCGACGCCGACGAAGCCCGGGAGTTCGCGGAATCGCCGTCGACCGACGCCACCAGCGCAGCGTTCGAAGTCCCTCCCGATCAACGTGCTCGCTTGGTCGATCGCATGTTGGCGCGGCCCGAGTTCGCGGATCGCTGGGCGTTGGCGTGGAGCGACGTGTTGCGGGTCGAAGAGAAGGCGCTCGATACGACCGGAGTCGAGCGGTTTCATGGATGGATTCGCCAAAGTATCGCCCAGGGAAAGCCGCTCGATCAGTTCGTCCGCGAGCTGGTTGTGGCGCGGGGCAGCACCTACCAGTCGCCGGCCGCGAATTTCTATCGTTCCCTGCGTGATCCGATCGCGCGAGCGGAAACGGTCGGCCGGCTGTTCCAAGGAGTGCGATTGCAATGCGCTCAATGCCACAACCATCCCTTCGACCGCTGGACGCAAGACGACTATTACCAATGGACCGCGCTCTTCGCGCGTGTCGACTACGAGATCGTCGAAAACCAACGCAAGGACAAGCTGGACAAACATGAATTCGTCGGCGACCAAATCGTCCGCGTGTTGGATGTGGGCGAGGTGCGAAATCCGCGCACCGGCGAGGACGCCGTGCCGCGATTCCTCGGAGCCGACACGCCCGAATTCGAACCGAACGCGGACCGCCGCGAGCCTTTGGCGGACTGGCTGACAAGCCCGCGGAATGTCGCCTTCGCGCGGACTCAGGCCAATTTCATTTGGTACCACCTGATGGGCCGCGGGTTGGTGGAGCCTGTGGACGACCTGCGCCCGACCAATCCACCCGCGCATCCCGGCGTGCTCGACCACTTGGCGGCCAAGCTGGTGCGCGACGGTTTTGATCTCCAGTCGATCGTCCGGGAAGTGGCCATGTCGAGCGTCTACGGCTTGTCCGCCGAGCCGAACGAGACGACTCGCGATGATGACGCTTTGTTCGCGCGAGCACTCGTGCGGCGGTTGCCCGCCGAAGTGTTGCTCGACGCCCAGTCCACGGTATCCGGAATGCCTGTCGAATTCGGCGGGTATTCGCAGCGTATCCGCGCGGGTCAAATGCCAGGCGTGCGCCGCGGTCGCGACCGGGACAAAAAAACCGCGGAAGGCGATCGCTTCCTCGCCACCTTCGGCAAGCCGCAGCGCCTATTGGCCTGCGCCTGCGAACGATCCGACGAGACGACGCTCAAGCAAGCGTTGGCGCTGCTCAGCGACGGCGACCTGCAACAGCGGCTCGAATCGCCCCTCGGACGGCTCGAAGGTTGGCTGCGTGCCGCCGCGAACACGAACGCCGCGAATGCAAGCGGCGCGAACACGAACGACGCGAATGCAAGCGGCGCGAATAAAAACGACGCGAACACGCACCGTTTGGTGGAGACGTTGTACTGGACGGCGTTGAGTCGCGGACCGACGACCGTCGAGCGGGAGCGAGCGACGCAGTGGCTTGGCGAGGCGGCGAATGATGTCGAGCGCGCGGCGATCTTCCGCGACTTGGCGTGGGCGTTACTCAATTCCAAGGAATTCGTCTTTCGGCATTGATTCGTTTCCATTCCGCCTCACTGGCTTCGCGTTGGTTCTTCGTCGCATTGGGCAGATTCCACTCCTTTAACTCACTCGGAGAAACCGTCATGTCACGACACGCTGCTTGCGGTTCATCGGAGCACGCTCAGAGTCGCCGGGACGTGTTGCGCGGATTCGCGACCGGCGCGCTGGCATCGGGGCCGTTGGCCACGATGGGCAAATGGGCGGGGATGTGGGCGGGCGGATATGCTGGCGGACTGTCGCTGGGCCATGTCATGGCGGGTACCCCGGAAGTGGCCGCGCCGCTCCGCGCCGGCGGCAAGCGGGTTCTGAACATCTTCCTTCACGGTGGCGTCAGCCAATTGGAGACGTGGGATCCGAAGCCGAACACCGACACGGGAGGGCCGTTCCGCGCGATTCCAACATCCGTTCCCGGCGTTCACATTTGCGAGTTGTTGCCGCATACGGCGAAGCAGATGCATCGGCTATCGATTGTCCGCGGTTTGGATACCAAGAACAGCGATCATGGCCGCGGCGTCGTGGAAATGACGACGGGTCGGAAAGAGATGAAGGGCGTGGATTACCCGCACCTTGGCGCGGTCACCGCGAAAGCGTTGACGCCGGCCGGCTTCACGCTCCCGGGACACATCCTGGTCCGCAGCTCGCCCGGGAAACGCAATGTCGAATCGGAGAACCACAAAGCGGCCTACTTGGGGCCGCAATTCAGCAACGTCATCATGTACGACGGCAAGCCGCCGAAATTCACTGACCGTCCCGAGGGACTGAGCCTTGAGTCCGATTCGCGACGCAACGCGTTCCGTCAGCGGAGCGACGAGCGTTTCGCGGGCCGTCGCCGCACGGCCGACACGGACGCGTACACCTTTTCCTTCCAGCAAGCGCGGGATCTGTTGGAGCGCCGCGACGTGTTTGACGCCAGCCGCGAGTCGGCGGCGGACCAAGCGCGTTACGGCACGAGCGAATTCGGCAAGCACTGTTTGCTGGCTCGTCGACTGCTGGAATGCGGTGTGCCGTATGTCCAGGTCAATCACGCGGACTACGACACGCATCACGAGAACTTCGATTTCCACATCGAACAGCTCGGCGAATTCGACCAGCCGTTCGCCACGCTGTTGGCCGATTTAGCCGACCGTGGTTTGTTGCAGGACACGCTGGTGTGTGTGATGAGCGAATTCGGTCGCACGCCAAAGATCAACACGCGGTACGGCCGCGACCACTGGGGCACCGCTTGGAGCATCGTGCTTGGTGGAACCGGGATTCAGCCTGGCGCGGTGATTGGCAAGACGAATGACAATGGCACGGCGGTTGTCGATCGAGCGGTCGATCATGGCCATGTGTTCCACACGTTGCTCCGCGCGGTCGGCGTCGACTCGAAGGGGGAATTCGACATCGGTGGCCGCAAGTTCCCGATCGCCGATCCCGCGAAGGACGCGATCAAGGAGCTGCTGGTATGACGCGAATCGCGGGGCCGGTCGATCCAGCGAAGACTCGCAAGACGGCCGAGTACAAACATGGTCGGCCATTGACGGCGTGTTACTGGGAGCCGCGTGGCCGCTTTGTGTTTTTCGGCGCCGAGGACAATCTGATTCACCGCTATGACGTGGCGGCGAAGACCGCCGTGCCGCTCGCCGCGCACGATAGCTGGGTGCGGGCGTTCGCGGCGACACCGGATGGCGAAACGCTACTGAGCGGCGGCTACGACGGACGGCTCATCTGGTGGCCGGCGTCGGCCGAGAAGCCGGCTCCGCAGCGTGTCGTCGACGCGCATGGCGGTTGGGTGCGAGCGGTGGCGATCAGTCCGAGCGGCAAGCGGGTCGCGACGTGCGGCAACGACCGGCTGGTCAAGGAGTGGGATATCGAAAGCGGGGCGCTCGTCCGCACGCTCGCCGGCCACTCGTCGCATGTCTACAACGTTTGCTACGGCAAGGACGACGCGACGCTTTATTCGTGCGACCATCGCGGCGCGGTGATGGCATGGACGTTGTTGCCGCCGGGTGGCGCGGCCGGCGACTCGGCGGCATCCCCGGGCGTGGAAATCGCCAAGGTGGAGGCGTTGCACTTTTACGATACGACGTTTCGCGCGGATATCGGCGGAGCGCGGAGCATCGCGTTCCGGGGAGATGGCGCTCGGTTGGCGCTGGGCGGGATCACGAACGTCAGCAACGCGTTCGCGGGCGTCGGCGAGGTCGCGGTGGCGGTCGTCGATCCGGCCGCGCGAAAGCTGGAGACGTTGCTGATCGCGAAGGAAAAGACGCAAGGGGCCGTCTGGGGCGTGGCTCATCATCCGGATGGATTCTGGATCGGCCTGTCGGGCGGAGGCGGAGGCTGGCTGCTATTTTGGAAAGGCGACGTGGCGAACGAGTTTTTCCGCTACAAGCTGTCTGCCGACGGCCGCGGCCTGGGAATGTCTCCCGACTCAAGTCAGCTCGCCATCGCCCACTCCGATTCGCACCTGCGCCTCTACGCGATGTAGGATGAGGACCGAACGTTCGCCCCGTGTTCCGGAGCGAACGGCGGGCCCGCAGGGCGGTCTGCGCACCGTGATCGCGATCGATTACCTCGATCGCGCCCGGTTGCCTCGATCGCGATCGGTTGCCTCGATCGCGATCGATTGCTTGAGTTTCCTCCACGGTCTCGTGGGAGCTGTCCATGGCACTTTACGCGTTTGATGGAACGTGGAACGATTCCCGGTCTCCCGACCGCAATACGGCGCTGGACACGAATGTCTATCGATTTCACGTCGTCTACGACGGGAATCATAAGAAGCATTATTTAGATGGTGTCGGAAGCCGTGGCGGGGTTTTCGGCAAACTGATTGGCGGCGCGACCGGAGCGGGAGCCGGGACGCGTGTCATGGAACAATTCGAACACTTACAAAGGGCCTTTAAGGCCGGCGACTACGACATCGACATCGTGGGCTACAGCCGCGGAGCCGCGATCGCCCGACTCTTCGCGCATCGGATCGAAGAAGCGTTCGAGCGGCTCCAGGGCCCGGACGGCCAGCCGCTCAAGGAACCGCCGGCCGTGCGGTTTTTGGGGCTTTTCGATACGGTCGCCTCGTTTGGCATTCCGTGGAACGAAGATCTGGACTTTCCCAAGGAAATCCCGGACTTCGTCCTTAACACTTATCACGCGATGGCGTTGGATGAGACCCGGGAGACGTTCGGAATCGAACGTTGCTTGGGGAATCGAGCCCGTATCACCGAGGTGTGGTTTCGCGGCGGGCATGGCGATATCGGCGGCAACGCCACCTATGTCGACCGGAACGCGCGCGAGGTCGCCAACCTCGATCGGTCCGTCATCGCCTTGAATTGGATGCTTTCCAAAGCGCACGCGTGTGGACTGCCGGTTCCCAAGATGTTCGTGCCGGGGTTGCCGGGCAACTTCGCGGCGCCGATCACCGCGCGTGACGAGCCGATTAGTATTGGCCGGGCCGGAACGCTGTCGCGCCGGATCCACGTCGGCGACCTCGTGCATTACTCGGTCGAACAGACCGAATTGACTCGCGGTATTGACGGTCGGCAGCTTCGTCGGATCGCGGTGCCGACCCGGATCGAGGACAAGCATTTGGAAGGCATCGACGGCGGGTTGAACTGGGTTCCCCCGGCTGGTTCCATCGCCGGCCCCGACAACATTGTGGCTGGTGAATCGCCGTCGCTGCGGAGCCTAAGCACCCGGCTCTATCCGTTCGATGTGCTGCCAGCTCGAACATGGCGTGCCTGGCTCGAACGTTGGGAGTTGCTCGAGCTGAAAGAGCCACAATCCCCGGTCATTGAGTCCGAGCGGCTGACGGAGTTCTGGTCGCCCCGTGAAGCGGACCGGGCGTTGGCCTGGGATTTGTATGTGGAACTCATGACTCGGGTCACGATCCAACCCTTGAAAGACGGGGAAGGCAATAGCAAATCGGCGTTGGAGAGTGTCTACCAGTTGTTTCCGTTGTCGCGCGAAAGCATGAAGAGGCATGGTGTCGAGTGCTCGAATGCAGGCGCTTTGATCACCGCTTTCTTGAACGATAAAGTCCGCTGGTTCACTGCGAAGTGGCATCCGTTGGCTGCGCTTATTGACGAAGGTTCGCCGACCCATAATCGAGCCAAGCGTGACGAGTTCCGCGACGAGTTGCGAGACCAGATCCAGCCTGTGCTGAAACGCTTGGCTGGCGCCCTTTCGCAGCTCGCCGACGCGAAGCTATGAAGCGACTGGTCGTCCGGCATCGCTCTGCCCTGGGTAGAAAGGCCCTTAAAACCGGCAGGCCCTGAAAGAGCGATACAAAAACGGGAACCGTGCCCGCCACTTTTCGACCTTGTGGTGTGTTGCTCGCCGGTGGCGGCGGAATCGAAAGTTCCTCGACGAGCTCTCGACAAGCTCTCGACGGACAAGATGTCCGTCGTACAAAACGGT
>CAIXSC010001050.1 GCA_903921945.1 uncultured Planctomycetaceae bacterium | reverse complement strand
TCAGCCGTTTTGTCGGCCGTCTTTTCAGCCGCTTTGTCGGCTGCGCTGACAGCCGTTTTGTCAGCCGCGTTGACGGCGCTGGCCGACACGACGCTCAGCGCGACCGCCATCAAGACGCTCGGGAACAAGAGCCTTGTCGGCAGCCAAAGTCCCGACTCCGATCCAACAACCGTTCTTGCCACTGTTGCCTCTCCCTCAAGATGATTCTGTTGGCTTCCGCCGCCGTATGGAGGCTGTCCTGGGGCCATGAAAACACGGGGAACCGACGGAGCTGTGCGCCGCGCTACTCGCCGTGGTCCGTGGACTTTACAATGCGGCGCTTTCGGCGGGCCCCTTCGGCGCGAGCGTCGCGTTGGGCGGCCGTCGCAATCGCAGTCACTTTATGGGAGCCGCTTCGATGACACAACGCCGTTCGCCAAGTACCCACTCAACACGTTTGACGGCGCGACGAAAACACCTACGGCTCCGCGTCCGCATGGCGATCGGCGGACTGGCGGTCGCCTGCGCCGCGTTTGCCAGCGGCGTGCTTCCCCTTTCTTCGCCGCTCGTTCGCGGTCCGCTGTCATTCGCCTGGCCGGCGGCAAGCAGTTTCGCGGCCGAGTTGGAACCGCGAATGAATGTCGCCTACGGCTCGCATCCGCGCCAGGTGCTTGATTTCTATCCCGCCAAATCGGACAAGCCAACGCCGTTCGTGTTCTACATCCATGGCGGCGGCTGGCGCAATGGCGACAAGAAGACCAATCCCGCCGCCTATCTGGCGAAAGGCATCTCCGTGGTCGCGATCAACTATCGGTACACGCAAAATGGCGTGGAAGAAAAAGTGGAGCCGCCGGTGAAGGCTCCGTTGTCGGATGCCGCTCGAGCGTTGCAGTTTGTGCGTTCCAAGGCGGGTGAATGGAATCTCGACAAGACCCGTGTCGGCGCCACAGGCGGATCAGCTGGCGGTTGCTCGTCGCTGTGGCTCGCGTTCCATCCCGACATGGCCGATCCCAAGAGTGAAGACCCGATCGCTCGGGAATCGACGCGGCTTACCTGCGCCGCCGTGAATGGCGCGCAAGTTTCGCTCGATCCCAAGGAACTGCGCGAGTGGATGCCGAACTACGCCTACGGGGCCCATGCCTTTGGACTCGCGAATCTCAACATGGTGATGGAACAGCGAGAGAAGGTCATGCCGTGGATCAAAGAGTATTCGCCGATTGAACACGTTTCCAACGACGATCCGCCCATCGCGTTGTTCTACGGCGGCGAAGCGCCCGTGGTCGGCTCGTCGCCGAAGGATCCCACGCACTCCGGCGTCATGGGCATCAAGCTGGCCGAACGTCTCAAGGCGGCCAATGTCGACGTGGTGCTCGTCCATCCCGGCCAGCCCAGCCCGCAGTACAAAACCGCCGCCGACTACTTGATCGATCGACTGTTGAAGTAGTTCGTCATCGCCGCCGCGTGTCGACACGAACTCATCTCCGGTCGCAAGCGCAGCTGCCACCGGCCCATGGTTCGCCCTGCCACGCTGGCCGCAGCAAACACTCATCCGCTGGAGTGCTTCCTGAAAGGGACGCTCCGAGTCTTAGGCGGCGTTCATCAGCCGTTGGCAAACAGATGCCGCGACGTTCTTTAGGGGCCGCTCGCTCACAGCACGGCCTCCAGACAGGGCTGGATTGACTCGTTCCACCCGACAGAGTTCCGCGCTACGAAGGAGCGCGTGGAACGCTGCTTCCCTGCGCGCGCCTGCGTATTCGTCACCCTCCGATCACTCTGCCCGGCTTCGGCGAATTCAGCGCGAAGACGGATGAATGCCGCAAACTTTGCCGGCTGGCAGGGCGATAGTAACTCGCGTGGGAACGACGCGGCCACGCGTCTCCCATCCCGCTCGCTTCCGGCCGTTGGCCTGGGGCCGGAAGTCCAATCGCCAGCTGCTTTGCAAGCGGCTGGCCGGTTGCGGAGCGCGCGGGAAAAGGACAAACCGGCGGACGGAGCAGCCGGTTTCATTACTCCACCACGCAGCGTCGAGGGAAGCAACCGGCGCCGCGTGCTTGCCCACGGGGTCCCCCTCATGCATCTCCGTACGGAATTCCTGACGGAAAAATTGAAGTCATCCCTGATCGCGCTCGCTGTCGGCGCCGGCTTTACGTTCGGCGGGCTCTACTTCACAGCGATCCGACCGCTTGCCGGATCGATCGACCAGATGCGGCGCGAATTGGTTCAAGTGGAACGCCGCATGGGCGATTTGGCCGACTCCCGCGGCCGAGTGTCCGAGGCGACCAGCCTGCTCAGCGAACTGCGTAAACAAAACGGCGAATTGTCAGCTGCCCGGGAATCACTCGCTTCGCTCCAAGCCCTGCGCAGCGAATTGATCGCCGAGTCGTCTCGGCACGAAACGGCGGCGGCCGCCTTGGCCGAAAGCCAAGCACTCCACAGCCGTCTCATCGAAGCCCAAAACGCCACTCGCCAAGCGGAAAGCTCGTTCGCCGAAATGCGGCGGCTGCAGGAACGTATACAGTCGCAACTGGAATCGAATCGCGCCGCCGCTAAGACGCTTGAGGAAATCGTCGACCTCAAGGAACAGATCGGCGATCAAGCGGGCGATTTGCAGCTCGCCAAAACCGCGCTCGAAGATCTCGTGCGGATCGGGGAACGGCTGCGCGATCAACACGGCAAGTTGAACGAGGCGAAAACGAGCCTCGACGGGCTGACCGAATTGAAGGACGGCTTGGCCTCCGCGGCGACCGACCTCGAGGCGGCCCAAACCGTCTCCACTCAATGGACCCAGCTCGGAAAACGCCTTGCTGAGAGCAGCGAAGGCGCCGAAGTGGCCCGCAACCGGGCTGAGCTGCTACTGGCCCTGAACACCACGCTTACCCGCGACGATCTGCGCACGGCCGATGCGCAAACGGCTCTCGCGGGCCTCATCCGCATCCACGAACAGCTCAAACAAACCCCTAAAAGCCTCGCTGACTCGTTGCAAACGCTTGAACTGTTCGGCCGATTCCAAGAGGAATTCGCCGCGCAAACCCAAGTGCTCACCGCGATGCGTCGTTCCTTGGTCGACGTCAGCCTGATGGAAGCGACCTTCACCAAAGTCGTTCGCATGCTCGAACCGCTCGCCGAGTTGGGCGACCTGCGCCGACTGAACGAGGAAGACATTCGCCAAGCGGCCCGATCGATCCTCGATGCACGGACTGCGGAACGAGTTCCCAACCCGGCAGCCACCAAACGGCCCGAAGCCGACGTCGCGCCGACCGCGGATGCCGCAGCGATCGGAAATGGCCAAGCAACGTCAACCGCCAAGGCCGCCACGCCAGGCAGTGCCACAAGCAACGGCACCGCCGAACGATAACCGGCTCGCGGCTCGCGGGATCGCTCTAGCCACTCGCCAATGGCGAATTCGGCAAGCGACTCCCGCGATGACGCCCGCCATGACTCCCGCCATAATCGCCGACACTGACCGAGCCATCGGCAGTGTCGGCGAGCCAGATTTAGGGCGCAGCGAGCTTTTCGAGGTCGGGGAGGCGACGACGCGCCTCGTCCACGGCCTCGCGGTCTTGGCCATCCTCAATGACCAAGTTCCACAGTTCCACGGCAGCCCGGGCCATCGCGGGACGCTGCGGAGCATACTGAGCCGGCAGTTCACCTGAGGCGTAATCGGAGACGCCGCGGGCGCGAGCGATGAGGAATTTCCGCTGGTGGGCGATGTCGGCTTCTTCCCATCCGGGGACGCCTCCCTCTTCAGCGCGGACCAACAGCGCCCGGGCTTCTCGCGCGGCCGCCAGATCCGGCCAACGCTCCAACACACCCTTGGCCAACATCAAGCCGCTGTAGGCGGTGGCAGGCCGTTCGAGTCGCAGCTTGGCTTCGGCAAGCAACGAAGCGGCGGTTGTTGCGCGATCCGGCAACGGCGCATCCCCCCGCGCAACCGCCGCACGCGACGCGGGATAGTTCCGAGCGAGCTCGCGCCGCGTCTTCAGCCCTTCGTCCAACCACGCGACGGCCTGGTCGATGAAACCGGCCGACGGAATCGCATGCCCCGTTTTCGGAGCCACCCAGATCTTCGTTCGCACACCCACTCCGGCCAGCATCGCGCCGCGGAACCGTTCAATCTCGCCTCGATTGAAGTCTCCGTCGCCACTCAGATGCGCGACGCTCAACCGGTCGATCACGCGTTGACGCAACCACGTCTCCTCTCGCAAATCGCCAGCCGCACACACCGGAATCACACCGCCAAACTGCTCTGGCAGCGAAAAGCCCACACCGCACGCGATTCGACCGCCACCCGAGAACCCGGCAATGTAGGTGCGATCCGGATCGACGCCGTATTCGCGGCGCACATCGTCCAGCACGTCGAGGATAATGCGAATTCGTTGACGGCCATCCACACCGTTGCCAGCGTTGTGCGGCGAAGCGAAAACCAGCAGACGCTCATCGCACGTCTTGCGGAACGCTTCGAGTCCCTGCGAACGCGGCCCGGCAGACACGAACAGCACAAGCCCCGGCGACGCCGTCCGGCCAATTCCAGCCGGGACGTAGCGTTCGTAGGTTTGCGCCGTCGGATCGTAACCCGGCAGCCAGTCCGCGGGCGGCTCCGCGGGACTTTGATTCGATACCGCGAAGACCCAGTCCATTCGCGTTGGCGCGGAGACTCGGACCGATGGCGAGTGTCCCAAACGCTCGGCGGCGACCACCGACAGCCGGCCCGCGCCCGTAGACCAGTCACCAGCGAGCGGCCCCCCTCCGAGCACGGCGAAGCCCGCGAGCAACACTCGCAGGAAGGACGGGCCAGCCGCGCGTCGAAGGCTGTCGTAGGCACCAACCGCTCGCCTCGCTTGGCCAAGCGGGGCCGCGCTGGGAAACCAAGTTCGACAGGCGTTTGTCATGTCGGACCTCGCACACGGACTCGCAGACTGAATCGCAGACAGACTCGCACACGTAGTCGCGACGATATCCCCGGCCAAAGCGCCTTGTTCCCAAAGCGCCTTGTTCCCGACGAAGTGCTTACTTACCCAAGCGACTCGTCGCGGGACTAATCCATTCCCGGAATCCACAGTTTTGATTTGGCGGGTGCGGCAGGTGCTCCGGCCAAAGGACTGGCGCCGCGGGCGGCGCCCGGGATCGGGGCAGCAGCCACGCTGGCGACAGGCGGTCCTTGATCGGGCGTCCACAAGCCGCTCGGCTTCGCCGCGGCAGGTTGGTTCGCCGCGGCTTCAGGAGACGCGAAACTCGGTAGCTGGAGCATTATCCGGCCATCGGGCAAGCGTCGCACGAATGGCTTGAGGATCGAGAACAATTGAGCTTGGACAGGCTTGTCGTCCGCGTAATCACGTTGGAGTTCGGTGACCAGCGGGATCGCGCCTTCGGCATCGCCGGATAGGATTAGGAACTGAAGTTTTTGAAGCTTAAAAACCGCGATGGGCGCCGCGATTTTTTGGCAGGCAAGAATCGCCTCGTCGCAAAGCTTAATCGCCTCTTCCAAGGTCGCGCTTGTCTCGATGATGGATTTCCACGAAATCGATTTGAGGGCAGGCGCGGTAATGGAGGACCGATCCAACACAGCGAAAGCCGCCGCCCGTTTCGCATCCCTCAAATTGTAGTCGCTGGCAAGCACGAGCATTTCATTGAGCGCTACATCGCTGAGCGTGTGGGCATCGATCCGGGAGAATCGATAGAACGGGACGGATAAGACATCGAGTTCGGCCCCGCTGAAACGGGGTTCGGCTGGCAATCCAACCTTTTCCCGCACTTCATCGAACAGAGCATCTTGACCGTCCGGAATGGCCTGCTGAGCGGCCAACGAGATAATGGCAGCCAATCGGAGTCGCTGCACAGGGTCGTTGACCGCCTCGCGGGGCGTCTTTCCGTCGAGCGCCCTCAGGGGCGTGTTGACCCAGACTTCGGTCAAATTGTGGCGGACATTCTCCTGCCTGAGTTTGGCTGGGTCGAACTCCGCCGCCCCCGGATCGTCGGCCTTGATGGCGACAGGCGCGTGGGCAGGGCCTCGCAACGAATCGAGCAAGGGGATCTTGCCAATCGACTCGAGAGCGGTCGGCATGCCGAGCGCATCGCCGCAGTTGTCCCGAATGATCGAATGGATGAGCGGCAGTCTGTCGCTTTCGCGGGTTGTCAGCTCGAGACGCGCGGCTCGATCGGTTTGCCGGCCAAACACCAGGATCCGGCCGATTAAGTGCGGGCACTCTTCAAAGGTCTTCGGGGCCGGAATATCTTTCACAGGCCGGTCGCCGATCAAGAAGGCGGCTTTCGGTGGCGGCCCATCTTCCTCGACGTCCCAGTCTTCGATCGGATCGCGAGTGGCAACAAGACGTCGATCGGACAACATCCGCTCGGTGACCCGGTCGGTTTCGGACAACGGATATTCCTGGACGACGAGTTCCACAACGTCCGGATTCCGCGGTTCAAGGTATTCCGCAACCGTCAGCGCTTCGACAGCCTCGTCCGCCGACACGGCGGGAAGGGTGGCGAAAGCTCGCCATGCAAGGCTCGCGAGATGAGGATTGCCGAGTCGCAAGCGGAGCACCGCGAGATTCCACAGAATGCTCGGCTGGCTTGGGAAGCGGTTGGCGAGCGATTCGAACGCCTCGCAGGCCTTCCAGATCACGCCTTTGGAGAACAGTTCCAGCGCGGCTCGGAAGTCATCGCGCCACACTACCGTCTCGGGACATTCCCGCGGCTCGAAAATCTGCTTGGCGATCGGCACGATCGAGGAGGATCCCCGAATCGAACGCAGCATTTTGGGGATTTCGACATGCCGTTCCTTTTCATCCTGCGATAAGCGGAAGAAATACGGTATCGCCTTGGACAGATAGGCATGCGCTCCGATAACGTCGTCATTTTCGAGCATCAATCTCGCGATGAGTTGGATGCTGGTAAGCAGTCCCGCCATGGCGACATCGACGGATTCGGCGTATTCCAGGACACGGCTCATGCGTTCGAGGGCGCCAGCCAAGTCCCCTCGCAACGCGCACGCGTTGGCTGCTGTGGTGAGCGCGACAAAATTTCGCGGATCGCGTTGCAACCACTCATTGATGGTCTGGTGGCCACCTTCCGCATCGCCACTGCCGATCTGGAGTTGGCCTTTGAGCGCGAGCAGCGCGGGGGCGCCGCCCTTTGAACGACATCAAGTTGTTGATCTGGTCCAACGCCGCCTTCAGTTGCTGGCCCTCCACCAACCGAAAAATCCGATCCAAGTCGGAAAGCAGGTCATTCGAGCAGCAAAACTTGACTTTTTTCCCGCTGCCGCAGGGGCAAAATGCGTAGTGGTCCAACATGTTTACTCTTCCGAGCTCCCTCGCCAACGGTCTCCATTCCGTCGTCGACCGGGGCGCCGGCCCCTGAGAGGAGCCACTCGCCGCCACGCCAACTTGGAACAGATACCGGGTTTCGATCGGTCAATCCCGGGCAACCGGCGGAACTGGCGGCGAGCGTCACCGGGGCGTTCCCGCCAGCCGCGTTAAAGCGCAGAATCGTAACAGACGGCCGCGAACTTGGCGAGCGGCGGCGGCGTTGCATCCGCCCCGCCCCGTCCCTAAACTGGCGGCCTTTCCAAAAACCAGGGGAGTCTCCGCATGGCAAAACCGCTCAACATCGGCATGATCGGCTATGGGTTCATGGGCCGGGCCCACTCGAACGCCTACCGCAAAGTCAACCATTTCTTCGACCTCGAACACGAACCGGTGCTCAAGGCGGTCTGTGCCCGCGACGCCGCGAAGGCGCAAGCGTTCGCCGACAAGTGGGGCTACGAATCGATCGAGACCGACTGGCGGAAACTGATCGCCCGTCCCGACATCGACGCCGTCGATATCTGCACGCCCAACAACCTCCATCGCGACATCGCCCTGGCCGCCGCCGCCGCCGGAAAAATGATCCTCTGCGAAAAGCCGCTCGCCATGAACGTGGCCGAGGGCGAGGAAATGACAGCGGCCGTCGAAAAGGCCGGTGTGCCGAACATCGTTTGGTACAACTACCGCCGCGTGCCCGCCGTCACGCTGGCCAAGAAACTGATCGAGGAAGGACGACTCGGCCGGATCTTCCACTACCGTGCCGTGTTTCTGCAAGACTGGACCATTTCGACCGACTTGCCCCAAGGCGGCACGGCCCTCTGGCGACTCGATGCGGCCGCCGCCGGCAGCGGCGTCACCGGCGACCTGCTGGCCCACTGTATCGACACGGCCCTCTGGCTCAACGGCAGCATCTCCACAGTCAGCGCCATGACGGAAACGTTTATCAAGGAGCGGAAACATACGCTGACAGGCAAGGTGGAGCCGGTGAAGATCGACGACGCCTGCGCGTTCCTTGCCCGCTTCGACAACGGATCGTTAGCGACCTTCGAATCGACTCGCTACGCCCGTGGACACAAAGCCCTCTACACCTTTGAAATCAACGGGGAGAAGGCGTCAATCCAGTGGGACCTCCATGACTTGCACCGATTGAACTACTTCGATCACGGCGACGAAAGCAAACTCCGTGGCTGGCGGTCGATCCACGTCACCGACCACGGCGGCGGCCATCCCTACATGGACAAGTGGTGGGTGCCCGGATTGCAGATCGGCTACGAGCACAGTTTCGTGCACCAAGTGGCCGACTTCCTGGAAGGTGTCGCCAAGGGCCAACCGGTCGGCCCCACGTTCCGCGACGCACTGGAAACCCAGAAAGTTTGCGACGCCGTTCTGTCGAGCGCCCAGTCCGGCTCGTGGGTCAAAGTCTAACCCGCCACAATACCCCGCAAGCTCGAAAACCGAGCCGCCGCAGGCGGCTCGGTTGCCCTTGTTCGACAGCCCCTAACCGATCAGCATTCGCGACTCGATCGGTATCGGTGGCGAAACGAACGAAGACACATCCAGTGGGGACGGCGACTGCGTAGACTCTTGGAACCAGGAGAAACGGAGTTGGGCTCTGCGGGGACGCAACCTTACGAGGGATAGCCTCCTGGTCGCGGGTGCGCCAAGGTGCCGCCGGCCGCTGGCGGACTTACCTCGCCAGCGGCTGCTCATTGAAAAGACCGTTGGACACCGGCGACATGCCTCCG
>CAIXSC010001049.1 GCA_903921945.1 uncultured Planctomycetaceae bacterium | reverse complement strand
GTCGCGAATGCGGTTTGGAGTCCCGGCCGTCGCCTACGGCTCGGCGGTAAACGAGGAAGGCGGTGCCGAGCAAACCATTCGTGCCAGGCACTGTTCGCTCTGCGATCGCCCACGGTCGACGGCTCATGGCCCGCGGTCGACGGATAGGATGTCCGTCGTGCCAAGAGGAAGCTGCCACCGACGCTGTCTTGGGCTACCGGTGAAGCGGCGCTTCGAGTCGCACCTCGTCGAGCATCACGTAGCCTTCCGGCAAGCGGCTGCGCCATACGGGGTAATCCCTTTCGGGCCTGAGCCGATCCGGATCGCCCGGCAGCGGTCCCATGGGCGCAATGTCCAGCGGGAACAGCACCAACAGAATGTCGACGTTGACGTCGGCTAGCACGGTGCGGAGTGGCAACTGGCCGTAGAAGTCCGTCCGATCATGACGGCTGCCCAAACAGGTCCAGGACGACTCGTCAGGGACAATCACGATCGATTGCTCGGACCAATCCTCGGTGACCGCGAGCGGTTGCCCCGTCAAAAGCCACCCCGAACAGATTCCCCGGTTCACGCTCTGGCACAGGAGCAAGAGCTGGGAATTCCGGGCGATCAGTTCCCCTTTGAGTCGCACGGTCAGTTTCGCGTTGGTGAAATCGGTGCCAAAACGGCTCCGAATGAATCGATTATCGCCGCTTACCTCCCGCTGATGCTCGCCAGGGCTTCCTTGGGTCAGCAGGATAAAGAGCAGGTGCATATAGCCGGCGCCCGGCGGTGCATGGTTGTAATCGATCCACCAGGGGCTGCGCGAAATGACGCAACTTGGGCCGCGTTCCAGCGGCTTGGGGCCACGCGCGTTGTCAATCCAACCAAACCAACCGCCAGGCCCCTCGTCGAATGTCTCTAGGTAGTCGGTCATCCGTGCCATCACCGGTCTTCAAAAGTGCCTGTGGTTCCCGATCGAGTTGCTATCTCGCCGATCGACTGGTGGCGGCGGCGATTCGCCAGACTCCGCGAGCCCCTGGGGCGGTCCCATCGCACGCTTCATAAAACAGGCGATAGTTGGGGGCGCCGCCTTCCGCGCTCGGAACTGGGATGAGACACATCTCCGACGCCTTCGCGGCATCCCAGCCACCCGGGCCCGGCGCGATCACGGGTTCAGCCGACTTGCTCCAATGCAGTCCATCCGACGAGACAGCGCGTAAGATGTCGGCGCGAGTGGCACTGCCATAACCGGCATAGTACATGACGTAACCCGCGTCCTTGACGAGCACGATTTCCGGGGCGAATGCGCAAAGCTTGTCGAAAGGGCCATCCTGGGCGATTCGCAATCCAGGTTCGCGTGCGAATATGAGTCCATCGTCGGATATCAAGCTGATAATCCCCTGGCCTCGATCGAACAGATACATACGACACCGGCCGTCGGCAAGAAAGACGATGCGGGGCGAGGCGTAGTTGTGACCGGCCGTTTCCACGCGAACGCCCGGATCGACGGTCCACCGCAGTCCGTCGGTGGAAGTCGCGCTGCGGATCGTGTTCGTGATGGTCTGCGGGCCCTCGCAGCATTCGAAATACATGCGCAACCGGCTGCCGTCGCCCACGGGCACCACTTCCGAGGAGACCACGCGAAAGTCGCCCGCTCCACCCTCCTGAGGCGATAGCCGGACACCCGGCTCGGCAGTCCACGCTTCGCCATCGTCGGAGTACGCGCTGAGGATCCGCGCCGACACCTGATCGTAGTCGTTCGCACCGGCGGGAAACCCTGGTCGCGGGAGCATTTGCGAGTAGTACATGCGGTAACCGCCGCCAGGCAGGCACACAACGCGCGGCGATACGACGCCACAGATCCCGGTCCGCCGCGCGTCATTCGGCCAAACGGCTTCCGGCGTCGGCTGTGGGTCGCAATCTGGCGGCGCGTCGATCGCCACCGCGGAGCGCTTCGACCAAGACACGCCCGGATCGACATCGACCGAATGCACCAAGGGCGAAGCCGCCGAGCTTTTCGAGAGGTCAATCATCGCCGCCCCGTCCTCAAGTCTTCAATCCCATCGCGCTATGCTGTTCCCGCGCCGAAGCCATGTAGCGGGCGAAAGCCGACTCGTCCCGCCGGCACGAAACGCCTTTGAACACCATCGCGAACGAACGCCGATGCCGCGTGGCCGACAAATTCGCATCCGCGCGGTGAATCATCATGCCGTGATGAACCACCGCATCGCCCGGTTCCATGAGCGCCGCCCGTTCGCGATTAAAGTCGTCCGTGGTGTAATCCATGATCCCTTGCGAGAAGCCGAGGATCTGGGACTTGGCATGCTTTCGATAGCCGCGGCGATGCGAGCCATCCACATAACGAAGGCATCCGTTTTCCGCATCCACGGAATCCAACGCCATCCAGATCGTCAACACATTCGCCGGCTCCAGGCAAAAATAATAATTGTCCTGATGGGGCGGCGTGACATGGTGGGTCGCGGGCGGCTTGTTAAACCATTCAGGCTCGTCCGCCGACGCCGGTTCGCCGATCAACGCTTCGGCCAACGCCTTCCATTTCGGATGGTGAACATAGTCCCGAAAGAAGGCGTCGCCACCCATATGCTGCATTTGTTTGAGCGTCTCGGGCTTCGAACGATCCTGGTAAAAGGCGTGCGAGTCGGCGAGAGTCGGGACCACCTCGCGGATATAGCGGTCGAGATTCGCTGTCAGTTCGCCGAACTCGGCTGGATTTAACAATTGACGAACGATCACAAACCCATGTTCATCGTACTGTTGCTTTTCAAGCTCAAAGGCCATCGCTTGCTCCTTTCGAGTGACTGGGCCGCAGAACACTGGCCACGGTTCCAACGGCGACCCCTACCAGCAACGAACCTGGAATGATCCAGACAAAACTCAGCGTCAGTGGCAGGCTCAATTCTTTGGCGTACGCGATCGACACGGCCGTCGCGATGCTGGCCACCAATCCGACCCAAGCCCCGAATTCATTCGCGCGAGGCACGAATAAAGCCAGGAAGAACAGCACGAATAGCGGCGCCGTCAAGAGATTGATCAATTTGAAACAACGCTCGACAAGGTTTCCAACAAAGAGCAGATTGAACATGCTCAACCCCATGGCGACCAAGGTGACCAGCCAAGTAAGCCACTTAAGCCGTGCGACGGTGGCCGAATCGGTGGATTCCTTCGATAACCAATGCGATAAAAAGTCCCGCTCCAGGACGGCGCAAGCCGAGTTCACGCCGGAGGACAGGCTGGAGAGCGCGGCGGACAAGATGGCGGCCAGCACCAACCCCGCAAGCCCCGACGGCATCTGCGTCATGATGAATCGTGGAAACAGCTGATCGCCAATGCCGTGCAATGTCTGGCCGGGAGGGAGTTCGGGCGGATGGACACGGTAAAAGCCGAGGATCGCGATTCCCGTCAGCCCTAACAACAACGATACCGACCCATCCGCAACCTGGGACACCAACAAGGTCTTTCTGGCGGCCGGCGCGTCGCGGGTCGCCAAAAACCGCTGAATCGACATCTGGTCCGAGCCGTTCGTGCAGACGTACCAGAGCGTGGTGGAAACCATCAACACGCCGAACGCGACCCGCGCATCCGGATCGAATCCCCAATTCGGCTCCTGCCAGTGGCTTGGCCATTCATTCGGCCACCACGCATCGAAGCCGCCCATCTTCACCGTGATTACCAAGACCGTGATCACAGCTCCCGCCAACATCGTGACCGATTGGATGGCATCGGTCATGACCACCGCCTTCAGTCCACCCATGGACGAATAGACGGCGGTAATCAACCCTAAGAGCACACACAACACGGCGGTCCAGTTCTGATCGAGGTTCAGCAACGGCACGAGCACCACGCTGCTGGTCGCGTATAAAATCGTCGCCATCCAGCCGAACCGCAGCAGCAGGAACACGCTCGCCCCAGCCATCCGACTGCTCATGCCCAACCGCGATTCCAGCAATTCATAAGCGCTGGTGACCGGCTGTCGCATCAGGAGAGGTATCAATCCGTAACCAACGATCACGAACACCAGCGGAAAGGCGGCGACCTGGGACGCCATCATCGGTCCGTGACTGATCATCTCGCCCGGATTGGCGAGATACGACAGGGTGCTGACAATCGTGGCGAAAAGCGACAGGCCGACGGCGATCGGCGACATTCTCCGGCCACCTAACAGATAGTCGTCCGGCGTTTTGTTCGTCCGCGAATAGTACAACCCGACCCCCGTCATCACGACGGCGAAAGCGGCCAGCACGAGCCAATCGAAGAAATCCACCGCAGCGCCTCCCCGTTTGGCGCGTCCCCCCAAGGTCGCTCGATCAACGCGGAAAAATGGTATTAAAAACGCCGAAAGGCCGCAAGCGGCGGCGTTTCAGGTTGCCGCGCCCGAAAAAAAGGGGTTTAACGCTCGCGGTAAACCAGCGGCAGCCAAGCCTTCGTCGACGTCTGGAAGGCCGCTGCTCCACCGCCTGGGCAAACCAAGCAGAAACACTGGACGAGCGGCGACACTGGACGAGCAGTGACACTGGACGAGCTTATTGCGGATCGTCGACGCGGGCGGCCTGGCGGTCGTAGCACTCCGCAGGCGACTTACGGTTTTGGATGGGATTCAAAGAACTCCCAGATTTCCGCGCTGCCGAAATCGCGAGTCACACGACCGATCAACCGTTCGGGTAAATACCGTGGACCGCTGGGCCAAGTATGGCCACCCCCCAGGACTCTCCACAGAACGACCTCGGTCCGGCCCCGGCCGCCAGTCCAACGCTGCTCCTCGGACCGGCAGCCATCGTTCGCGTCCCGGTCGGGGAGCGGCTTGGTGATGGGCTCGGAATCGCAGCCGTTGACGCGAGTCCAAAGCCGAATCGCTTCGTCGGTGCCGATAATGCTTCCTCGATCCTGGCGCTCGCGGCCCGCGATCCGTCCCCCGTTATAAGGCACGAGCGGGTCATCCGTGCCTTGAATCATGAGCACACTCACCGGCTGCGATGGCTTGAAACGCTTATTGAATGGCGTGGCGATCCCGCCCACCACCGGAGCGATCGCGGCGATCTTCTCCGCGCGATTCGCGGCTAGATAATGCGAAAAAATCGCGCCGTTCGAAATACCGGTGGCGTAGACGCGTTTCGTGTCGACGCGATACTCGCGCGTCAACGCGGCCAGCAACGCGTCGAAGAACGCCAGGTCGTCCACGTTGTCGCGGTGCGCCTCGGAAACTTGCGTGACCCGCCCATCGTTCCAGTTCCGCCCGATACCCTGCGGATACACGACGATAAACGTCTCTTTGTCGGCCAGTTCGCTGAATCCCGTGAGACCCATCGTGCCTGTGGCCTGGCCATTGCCGCCGTGAAACACAAAGACCAGCGGCACCGGCGAGCTGCCGAGGTTGGCGGGCACATGGACGAGAAACTCCCGCTCCAAGGTTCCCACGGTAAGCGAACGCATCCCGCGCGGAGCTCGGAAGGCGACTTGCGCAACGACCGACACGACAGGAATCGTGGCGATGCCAACGAGCCCATAGAACGCCGCAGCCAGCAGCCAGCGTTTCATCGATCCCAACCTTTCACCGTTTCGCTATCCACTGGCTGAAACACGTCCACATCTCCTGTGGAATGGAAAAGGTTCTGTCTTGCCTTTCCATCGTTACAAGTAGATTCGCCCGCTATCCTTCGAGTCAACATCGGGAAGCTCTGGGCTCTGGCTGTTCACCGAACAATGAGTGGGCGTAACAACGATCTCGTCGATACACTGGCAATGTATGGCGGGAAACCGGTCAAGCGAGGAGGCGATCATGCACGCGACCGCTGACATCGGTGAGT
>CAIXSC010001048.1 GCA_903921945.1 uncultured Planctomycetaceae bacterium | reverse complement strand
GATTGACCGCATGAAGGGCACACTCCGTTTCGTCGCTGAAGACCGTCCTTGAAAAACCTCCTGCTTGAATTAGACGGGCGAGACGATGAAACGCTGATCGTGATGTGCGGGGAGATGGGTCGCACGCCATGCGTCAACGCCGGCACGGGCGAAAGCAAGGTGCCGGGCCGCGATCGCTGGGGCGCGGTCCAAACGGTGTTGCTGGCGGGCGGCGCCATTCGGCAAGGCATCGTGGTCGGCGCCTCCGACACTCGGCTCTACCGTTGTTGGCGTGGTCCATCGGGGGATTCATGTTGGTCCCGACGAAGATTCGTGTTTCGCCCAACTTCCGAGCCACGGCTCAAGCCGGCGCGGCTTGCGCCGCGGGATTTTCGGACGAATCACACAGATGTCCCACGGTCTTTTACAAGAGCAGCCGCTGGCGAAGTTACTCCGCCAGCGGCCGGATGCACCTGCGCGCACCTGCGACCAGGATTTCCCTCGTTGGGTTGCGTCCCCGTAGAGCCCAACTCCGTTTCTCGTGGTTATAATCTGCGCAGCCAATGGCCCCACGGCAATGTACACTTGGACACCTGCGACATGCCTCTGAAAGTCCTGCGGCGATAGCCGCACCCTGCGATTCCTTCGATGGCGACCCACAGGAAACCCCAAAGGACATCGACGTTGCCACCGATAACGTCACGGAGACAAGACCCGTTACCAGCGTGCCGCCAGGTCATGGTGCCATGCTTGACCACTGGCAGCCCGTCGTCGATCCGCCTCACGCATCGCCGATGGCGCCTTCCCGATCGTCGAGTCATCTAAAAAGGTTCGATCCGATGTTTCATGCGATCTCTCGCCGGGAATTGTTCCGGCGACAAGCGGCCATGGCTTTGGGTGCCGGCGCGGTCCCCGCGCTAGCGACGCCTACGCGGGCCGAGGCTTCCTCGTCCTTCGGCAAGGCCAAGAGTGTGATCTTTCTCTACCTGCACGGCGGCGCGCCGGCGCAAGACATGTTCGATATGAAGCCGAAAGCGCCGGCCAACATCCGCGGCGAGTTTTCTCCGATCGCCACGAATGTGTCGGGCATTCAGATTTGCGAGCACTTGCCGGGAATGGCGAAATGGATGCACCGCTCGGCCATACTCCGAGCGGTCCATCACAAGGCGGGCTGTCACAACGAGATACCGAGTTTTTCCGGCTTCGAATCACCCTCGGGCATGCAAGAGCTCAGCGATTATGGGCTGCCGCCCAGCATGGGGTCGGTCTGCGAGTACTTCAAACCAGCGGGACAGACGCTGCCCGCGTACGTCAGTCTTCCCAACCCGCTCAATGTCGTCGGCGAGACGGGGCCGGGGCCGGGCTTCTTGGGACCGCGGTACGCTGCGCTGCAGTCTCGCGCCAAACCGGAGTTCGATGCCGGCGCTGTGCTCAACCAGCGTCCCAATCCTCCGGTGATTCGCGGTATTCCGCGTCTGGAGGACTCGCTGCTGCGCGAAGGCGTGACGCCACAACGACTCGCCGAACGCCGCCAATTGTTGCAACGGGTCTCCGAGCCATTTCCCGCGACGGCCGATCCACTTTCGCAATTTCGGGGCTTTCAGGACTTGGCTTATGAAGTGCTAACGACGCCGCAGTTGCGCGACTGCTTCGATCTCAAGCACATCGACGACCGCGTTAAGCAGCGCTACGGCAACACGCTGTTTGGCAACAGCGCGTTCATCGCCACGAAACTCGCCGCCGCCGGCGTCAAATTCATCAACGTGATCTGGACTTGGTACTACGGCTCCTATCCGGGAGTCGCCGACTACGGCTGGGACACGCACGAACACAATTTCTCGATCCTCCGCAGCTACCTGCCGCAGGTCGATCGAGTTTACTCGTCGTTGCTGGAAGATCTCGAGCAAAGCGGCCGGCTGGATGAGACGCTGGTCGTGTTGACGACCGACTTTGGCCGCACGCCCGGCGTGAACCGCACGGCCGGCCGCGATCACTGGATGCATTGCTATTCCACTGTGCTGGCTGGAGCGGGCATTCGTGGAGGCACGGTGTACGGCGCGTCCGACCCGCACGCGGCTTGGCCGATCGACGGTCCCGTCCGTCCCGCCGACATCTGCGCGACAATCTACCAACAACTTGGCATGGACCCGGACGCGATGGTTCACGACCGCACTGGTCGACCGCATAAGATCGCCCAAGGCGGCGAACCGATCCGCCAGATTCTGACTTGACTGGGACTTTCGTTAGTCCCTTCAAGCCGATTCAAACGACCTCCGACAGGCTCGGCAAGCGACCCGCGATCCAGCTCCACGCTGCCAAAGGCGATCCGATGTTCGTTCCCCTCAAGAAAAGTAATGGTTGTTCGATCGCGCACACGGCGCAAATCGTAGACAGCGACACTCAACACGATCGGAATCCGGTCGGGAGCCTGAACGCGGACGGCATTGAACTTGAGGGTGTCACATTGGAGGACTTTCCGGTAAAGGAACAGGATGGCGGAGAGAGCCAAGTTCTGAGTGCTCGCCGAGACTTTTCGATCGACCGCCAGGGATGTCAGGAATTGGTTGACCGCATCGCTGCCCATTTCGAGCGTGTACCTCCATTTACCGGACAGATGGCGCGGTGAAACAGAATGAACTCATCCAACCAGTGGACGTAGGATTTCTCGGTCCGGACTTACCTATGGAGTGTTCTAGTGAGTTGCCGAAACTGGTGGCCGAGCCATGGCCATTCTGAGTCGCCAGCATTGCCGCGTTCGGCTGAATTCCGCATCGAACTTGTTCGCGCTGAGGAAAATGATCTCACGGAGACACAGAGGCACGGAGCCACCGAGAGGCACGCCAACGAGGACTGGAAGTTGCTCGTCGCCGATCGGAGTAGGAGGGCGAAAGTGCGCTGGATGTATTCGGGCCAGCTCGATCGTCGAAGGCAAGCGTGTCGTCACGCGATCTGGCTTCTCCGGGCGATGAACTTAACTCCGCAGCTCTTCGTCTCCGTGAGGGCCAAGAAGCGCGTGAGAACTGGTCGTTGCGCGGAAGCGGTCGGCAGCGTTGGTTTACGAGTCGAAGTCACACCCGTCCGCAGCCTGAACGTGGTCCTTACCAACTTGAAGGGCATCCCATGAAGCTTCCGGTCATACGAGGAACAATCGATCGACGCATACTTGCGAACTATCGAATCGATCCAATCGTGATGAAGACCTTTCTTCCACAACCGTTTCGGCCCAAGATCGTAAACGGCTTTGCCATTGGCGGAATCTGTTTGATCCGACTCAAGGCGATTCGTCCGCGATTCTCTCCCTTTCGATGGGGACTCGGTTCGGAGAACGCAGCACATAGAATCGCGGTCGAGTGG
>CAIXSC010001047.1 GCA_903921945.1 uncultured Planctomycetaceae bacterium | reverse complement strand
GCACGCTCGCCGCGGTCAACAGCGGAAGCAATGCCATTTCCATCGCCAACAGCGTTGGTGGATTGCTCACCCTGGGCACCGTCGGAGGTATGGTCGGCGTCAGCAATGCGGGCACGCACATCACGATTGCCAACGGAAGTCCGCTTACGATCGCGGACGATGTCATCGCGGCCGGGGATATCACGCTGACAGCAACCGACTCAGCCGCTTCGGGCGATAACCTGATTGTCAATGGGGCGGATTCGGCAGGCATGGGAACCGTTCAGATCGTGGCTGGAGGCGCGGTGCAATTACGCGCGGGCGACAATCTGACCCTGAACGCCGCGGCAACGGTCGCCGCCGTGGGTACCGCCGCGTTTGTCGGCGACTATAACAGCGACGCCGGCGAGACCCCGGCCACCGTCATCACACTTGCCGGATCTGTGGTCGTGACGGCAGGAGCGGGCGGACCTACGATTACGGCCACCGCCGGCACCGGCAATGACACGGTGACGCTGACGGGCACCTACACGGCGACGGGCGGTTCGATGCAGGTTTCCGCCGGCGATGGCGCCGACACCGTGACGCTCAACACCAGCGACAGCGGCGATTTCGCGTCACTGACGGTGAATGGCGGTCTTGGGAACGACCAGATCACCATGACCAACCTGCCGAGCGTGATTGTCTCCGGGCAAATCGTGACGTTGGCGGGCGGCGATGGGACCGATACGCTGACCGGCCAAGCCGGTATCAACGCGTTTGTGGTGAATGGCGCCAATACGGGCACGCTGAATCATGTCACTTCCGGCGTCAACACCTCAAACCCCGCGATCAAGTTCGAAACCATCGAGAATCTGCAGGCGTTGACCGCGTCGGATTCGTTCCTGATGGAAACCGGTGGATCGCTGGACGGATCGATCGATGGCGGAACCGGCATCGACCTGTTGAGTTACGTCAATCGGACGACGGCGGTCACCGTAAACCTGATGAACGGGGCGAGCAACGGCACAGCCACCAGTATCACGGGTGGAATCGCCCGGGAAGCCACCGATAACAGCACCATCGAAAACCTGACCGGTGGCAGCGGTGCGGATTCCTTGACGGGAGACACTGACGATAACGCGATCCTCGGCAATTCCGATAACGACACGATCAATGCCAAAGCGGGAACTGACAGCGTCAATGGCGGGGCCGGCCGCGATTGGATCAACATTGAGGGGAACGAAGCCGAGTACGACGCGATGATCGGTGGCCCGGGAATCGCGGGCGACACCACCGACTTCGATTCGTTGAACAACATCGGTTCCGTGACGGTGACGCTCAACGCGTTTAACCTCACGTTTGACAGTTTCGCGAACAGCATCGATCTGTACGACGGAAACAACGAGAGCCTTCAAGGCAATGGCGGTTCGAACGCGTTGCAGTTTGGCTTCACACGCGTGATCAATGTGCCCAATGGTTCCGGGCGAACGATTTCGGGCGGTTCGGGCGATGATACGATGACCACCGCCTATGACAACTCCGTGCCGACAACCTACGACGGAGCTAACCATGCGACGGGAGACACGGTTTTCATTGTGTTGACTCCGCGGCAATTCGACTATCTAGACGACACGCAAATCACGAATCTAAACGCCTATTTGGCCGCTCCTTCCAACCAAACGCTGACACTATTGGTAGATGTGCCGCCTGGCGAGATCGACTTGCAAGTGGTGGCGACCAATTTTGAAGCGGCGCGGGTCGCGGTTTTCGACGACGGTCTCATTATCGACATCACGACCTGTTTTTCGACCATCCGAGCCGCCGCGCAAATCTTCGCTGGCAGCGATGACCCGGCTGTTTCGGATACGATCGACGGCACGTCGCTCACCGACCTGATTTTCGGACAGCGGGGCGACGATACGATCCGCGGGCTCGCCGGTAACGATTGTGTCTTTGGCGGCGCAGGGGCGGATGTGCTGTTTGGCCAGGATGGCGACGACTTACTGGCGGGCGGATCGGGTGGCGACAAGCTTCATGGCGGCGTGAACAATGACCGGTTGCTTGGCGCTTCCGGGAACGATTCTTTGTTTGGCGAGGCGGGGGACGATCAACTGGATGGCGGCGCCGACGATGACATGGCCGATGGCGGCTCGGATAACGATTTAGTCGTCGGCAATACGGGGAACGACTCGCTCTATGGCGATCTGGGATTCGATATCCTGCAAGGCGGCGAGGGCGCCGACTATTTGTCCGGCGGGGCGTATGACGACGTGTTGAATGGCGGTCTTGGCGACGACACCGTATTGGCCGGAGATGGTTATAACACGATCCAGGTCGCGGGCTGGGAGGCGGTGAACGATGTGATGCTGGGCGGTCCGAACACCGATACCATCGCCACCGTGGGCGGCACTGCGGTGGTGATGAACCATTTCAACGGTGGGGTGTCCAGCATCGAGTTGTGGAACGGCGGCGGCTATGCGATTTTCGGCACTAGCGGCAACAACGTGCTGGACTTCTCGGCCATGACCTTCAGCGGTGTGATTTATGTCGATGGCAGCGCGGGTGATGACCGAATCACCGGAACGGGCGGCCCGGATGAATTGCGGGGTGGCGATGGAGCCGACACGCTGATCGGTCTCGGCGGCGTCGATATTCTCCGCGGCTATGGCGGCAACGATTCCCTGAACGGCGGAAGCGGTGTCGACTATCTCTTCGGCGGCTTCGGGGCGGATACGCTCAGCGGTGGCGACGGTCGGGATATTCTGTATTTCGCCTTCGATGACGCTCAGATGGACACCGTCACGGATTTCGCGTTGTACTCGGACACGCTGAGTTTCCGCGACTATCGTCCCGCCTATACCTGGACGTATGCCAACCTGACTTTCGCCACGGTCGTTGCCGGAACCCGCGACGTGATCCTACCGACGGCTGATCGTCTGGGTACCAATAAACGGATCCGCCTGCTGGGTTGGACCTCGAACGTGCCGTCGACACAGGTTCGTTTCACGTAGCCGATCCCTCCCATCCACCGAAGCGGTGATGTTGCTCGCGAGTCGCGAATCGCCTAAGCTGCGCGGCCAACATGGGTTGGTCGCGTGCGAGTTCGCCAGGCGAACAGCGGCTCGTCCACCGAGTTCTCATCACCCTATCCGTTAAGTGGACATTGGATCATGCACGGCGATCCCGATCGGGCGTTCGTGGGCGGTTGGTGGAAGACGGTTTTCGCTCGAAAGGCTCGGTCGTGTGGTTCCACGATCAAGCGTCGAGCCGCCGCGAGCGCGCGACGCCGCCTGGAAACGCTCGGCTTGGAACGACTGGAAGCGCGGCAAGCGATGGCCGGCGACATGCGGATCGGCATGAATCTCGAGTCGGTGGTGGATTGGAGTCCGGCGTGGACCTTCACCGACGCTTTTCAAACTTCGCGGCCTTGGATCAGTCATGCCTACAACACGGCGACTTTCGCCGAGTCGTGGGAAGGCGGCGGCCCCATCGCCGTTGACGCCAAAGGATGGCCCACTCGGCTTAACCAGTTCACGAACGCCCAGGGGCAGGTCATTCAACAGCGGCTGGGAACGCTGATGTTCCGCGACATCGGCACTAGCTATCCGGCGGGCACCTATCGCGCCGAATGGGAAGGCTCGGCAACGCTCAGTTGGGGTTTCGCCGCGCGGCTTGTCGAACAAGGCGTCATGGCGAATGGCAAGCGTTACGCGTTATTGAATGTGACGCCGAGCGCTGACGGGATCTATTTGCGGATCTCCGACATGAGCGCTTCGGATCCGGTGCGGAATCTCCATGTTTGGTTGCCCGACGATGGCGGCCGAAGTTTTGCGGGCCAAGTATGGCAGCCTGGGGCCACGTTTTCGCCATTCCACCCCAAGTTCGTGGAGAGGCTGGCGCCATTCAAGACATTGCGGTTCATGGATTGGGCCGAAACCAACTCGAGCGACGTCGTCTCCTGGGCTGACCGCCGTCCGTTTGACTACGCGACGCAGCAGAGCGGCGATTTCCGCAACGGCGTAGCGCTCGAGTACATGATCGCGTTGGCGAACGAGTTGGATGCCGATCCTTGGTTCAACATGCCGTATCGGGCGGACGACGCGTTCGTCCGCGCTTTCGCCACGATGGTCCGCGATCAATTGGAACCGGGCCGCACCGCGTACATCGAATGGTCGAACGAAACATGGAATGCGGGTTGGGGCTTCGAGACTTTCGGCTGGGTAACCGAACAGTTGCAATTGCCGGAGAATGCCGGCCTGAACGGCGATCGATGGGCGTTTGTCGCCCGCGAAACGCGCCGCGACTTTTCGATTTGGAGCGAGGTATTCGCCGGCCAATCCAACCGGATTGTCCGCGTGGTGGCGGGCCAACAGGCGAATAGCTGGATCGCGGGCCAGATCGCCGCCAATATGGGCGGCCAGTTTGACGCGATCTCCGCCGCCGCGTACGCCTTCGTTTCCGATGCCGACCGAAGTTCTTTCCGCTCGACGACGACCGCCGACCAAGTGATCGACGCGTTATTGCGCAATCTGCCGACCACGTTTTCCTGGTTGAGCGACCACAAGACGCTTGCGGACCAATGGACGACGACACTCGGCCGCCCCATCCGCTTTGTGGCCTACGAAGGCGGTCCTCATTTGGACAGTTGGGGCGGGGCTTACGAGCCGGCGTTTTTCGCCGCCGGCAACAGCCAGCGGATGTACGATGTCTATTCCCAATTGCTCGCCGGAGCCAAAGCCAGCGGACTCGATTTGTTCGCCAACTTCAACTTTACGGGCGGACTGTATCCGTCCTCATTCGGAGCGTTCGGCGCGTTGCAATCCATGACACAATTGGCCAGCGCCGCTCCCAAGTACCGCGCACTTGTCGACGCGGTGAATCCAGGGACAACGCCCACCCTTGGCGTCGAAACGGTGGTGGCGGCGGCCAGCGAATCGGGACCGGTCTCCGGCCAATGGCGGGTGAGCCGTTCGGGTGATACTTCCGCACCGCTGGCGTTCAGTTTTACGGTGAGCGGCTCGGCGACGGCGGCCGATTACACGGGCCTTCCCGCCAGCTTGTCGTTCGCCGCCGGCGAAGCGACCAAACTGGTCACACTTTTGCCGGTGGACGACACCCAGGTGGAAGGAACCGAACAGGCGGTATTCACGCTGGTCGCCGGCACCGGATACGGCATCGACTCGACACGGGCCAGCGGCACGATCGCGATCGCGGACAACGATGTCGCGCCGACGCAAGGACTCAGCGGAGCCTATTACGACAACCGGGACTTCACTGGCTACAAGTTCACTCGAATCGACTCCACGATCAATTTCAACTGGGGAACCGGTTCGCCCGATGCGCGCATCGCGCGGGATACGTTTAGTGTCCGCTGGCAAGGTCAACTAAAGGCTGTCGAGGCGGGCAAATACACCTTGCGCACTTTCAGCGACGACGGTGTCCGAGTTCGTGTTTCCGGCGTGTTAAGGATTAACAACTGGACGAATCATCTCGCGACTTACAATACCAGTTCGACGTTCACATTGGCTGCCGGACAAAAGGTCGACCTGATCGTCGATTACTATGACAATTCCGGCACATCCACGATCCGTTTAGAGTGGAAGCGGCCGGGTTCGGCGAGCTTTGTGGTCATTCCGCAGTCGCAGTTGCTCGCCCCGGTGGCCGCCGGCGCCCGCGGGCTGGCTTCGGGTTCGGGTTTCGCCGCCGGCCGAGGCGAAGGCGAGGCCGCGGACGCCGGGGCCGCAACCGCCGCCATGCCGCCCGCGGCGTTCCTTACGCCTGCCCCTTCCAATGCCACTCCCTTGAACAGCGTCGTTCCAGGCCCGGAGTTTGGCGAGATCCGTCGCGGGTCGAGTGGGTCGAGTGGGTCGAGCGGTTCGAGCGGTTCGTCCGCGAGCGATTGGACCGCGCTTGCCGACAGCGTATGGAGCGGCGAAGCAATTTGGGACTTGGTTTCGGCGGGACCGCGAAAGCGTGGCACACGGGTTTTCGCCCTGAAGGATTCGTGACACAACGCGTTTACGCATTTACTCCGCCGCTCGTCGCTTCCACTTTTTTGTCAGGATCGATAAACAGCCATAGCACACCACCGCAAATGAGCACTAGCGCGTAGATTTGAAAGGCGGGATCCCAGGCCGCTCGACCCACTAGATTCAGACTTTCGTTATGGTCGACGTAATAACCGAGAAACACTTGGGAAATGGCGCCACCGGATAGGCCGACCATGTTGCACAGTCCAAACAACGCGCCCAGATTTCGGCCACCGACATCGGACATCGCCGCCCACCAAGCCGCTAACTGGATGTAGGCGAAGAAGTAGCCGACCGAACAGAGCAAGACGGCGAACAGCGGCGAGTCAACATAGATGCTGGAACCGACCAGGACGCCCGCGACCAGCAAGCCGCCCGTGCCCATGATCGCCAACGCCCGTCGGCGTGAACCGAGCTTGCGGGTCAGGAAGTCGCCCAGGTAGCCTCCGAGCAACACGCCTGTAGCGCCGCACAAATAGGGCAAGGTTCCCAGTCCACCGGATTGGCCTTCGGTCAGTCCCCGTCCTTCCTTGAGATAGGTGGGAAACCAGGAAAACAACATATAGGAATAGAACGACGAGCAGGCGTTTGCGAGTCCAAGAAGATAGATATTACGGTTGAACAGGGCGTTCACCAACGGAAAGGCCACCTGGGTCGATTTCACCGGTGACTCGTCGCGACCCATGTGAATGTAACGCAGTTCGGCTTGGTTCACTCGCGGATGATCCTTGGGGTCGTCATAGAACAACCACCGAAACACCGCGATCCAGACCAAACCCAGAGCGCCGAAGATCACAAACGACAACCGCCAGCCAATCGCGGGACTCGAAATGAAAAACGCGGTGACCCACGGCGCCGTCATCCCGCCGATCTGGGCGCAGGCGCTGATCAGCGCTTGTGCTGGCCCGCGACGGCCGGGTGGAAACCAAATCGAGATCACGCGAGCCGCGTTCGGCAATGCGCCCGCTTCGCCTGCGCCGAACAGGAAGCGAATCAACAGCAGAAGCGCGAAGCTGGTAATCGCTATCCCGGAAGTGATCTCCCAGGAAAACTTCCAGACCGCGCCGGTCAACGCTGTGAAGATCGACCACCAGAGCACAATCCGAATCAACACGCGGCGGGAGCCGTAGCAGTCGCCCCAATGCCCGGTGGTCGGTTCGAAGATCGCGTAGGCGATCTGAAACGCCACCCCTACCCAACCCCAGTGGGCTTTGGAGATTCCCAGTTCCTTCATCATCACCGAAGCCGCCTGGCCGATGCAGATCCGGTCGATATAGAGGACAAACGCCAATCCGCATAACAACGACATGACCGTGTAACGGACTCGCGTGGGCGATTCCTCGAACAACCCGGGCGTGGTCGCGTGCATGGGTAACTCGCAAGGTGAAGGGACGTGGAACGCGGCCCAAGACTAGCCGCTCGCCCAGCCCATCGCAACCATCAAGGGTTGACGATGGCCGCAAGCCCGTGGCGAAGGATCCGATACCGCGTTCGAACCCATGGGTTCAGCGGCCTCGTCAGACCTGAACCCGTCGAGCGGTCCTCGAAAAAAAACCGTGCGTCTCATCCCTGCACTGTCCCCCTGGCGCGTTTTCGGGACAACATCGATAGCGAACGGAGGTCGACGCATGACCATGAGCGAAAACGATGGAAAAACCACATACCGAAAGATGGGGTGCCAAGGAACCGGACAAGGACCCGGATTTGAGCTGCCAAGACCTTCAGCGGGGCTTGGCGGAGAGCCGCGATCCTGACAACCCGGTCGAGGCCAACCGCATCGGCAACCACGCAACGGGCG
>CAIXSC010001046.1 GCA_903921945.1 uncultured Planctomycetaceae bacterium | reverse complement strand
GGCGAGTCTGAGGCTTTGGAATCCTGGGCATTCGAGTCCTGGCCCCCCGAGTTCGGGCCCTTCGAATTCGGGCCCTTGGAGTTCGGGAGATTGCGGCCGTCGTCCACAGCTGGGCGGCCGTCGGTCGGCTGGTTCCATAGGCGATCGGGATCGTCCAGCCGGCGCATTTCCGCGAGCAGCAGCGATTCCATCTCGGCAAGCTTCGCGGCGTAGTTGGGATTGCCCGCCAGGTTGATCTGTTCCGGTTGTGGGTGAATTCCAACGAGCGACTGGACCGCATCCGCGTGGTGCTCGACGAGAAACTCGTGCGGGTTTTGCGCGAGATGGAACAGCTGGGTCTCGCGCACTTTTCCGTCAAGCACGTCGTACTTGATGAGTTTCCAATCACCTTGCTTCACGCACCGCATCCCGGGCTTTGTGCCACCGCTGTACACGCCATACAAGACATCGCGAACGGTCGACTGCTTGCCTTCGAGCACTGGCCGGAAGCTGATTCCTTCGTTGGAGTCGGGCGCGGGGATTCCTGCAAGGTCGCAGAGGGTGGCGAGCACATCGAGCAGGTAGATGTTTCCTTTCGCACGCGTTCCCGCCTGAATCCCCGGCCCTTGAACGATGAATGGAACGCGCCAAGTGTGCTCGTAGAGATTCTGCTTGCCTTGCAATCCGTGCCGGCCGATCGCCATGCCATGATCGGAGGTGTAAATGACGTAGGTGTTCGCGAGTTCCCCCATGGCTCCGAGCCGCTCCAGCACGCGGCCAATTTGGCTGTCGATATTCTCGCTGCAGGCGAACTGGCGTCCGATTTCGTTGCGAATCGTTTGTTCGTCGCGACGCTCCCACACCCCGCTCACCGCCACTTCATCCCGCAGTCCTGGATGGCCGTGATGGAACGGATGCGATGGCAGATAGTTTTCCGGCAGCGGCGGCTGCTTCGCGTTCGCGGGCGGCGGTTCGTCTTTTAGCGTGTGATTGACGGCGCCGTATTTGGCGAGCAGTTCCGGTTTTCCGTCTCGAGTGTCGTGCGGATGCGAGAAGCCGAATTCGATCAGAAAGGGATCGGTATCGCGGTTGGCCTGCCGCTCGGACAGATAACTGAGAACCTGTTCCGCGTGCCACGCGCTGCCCGTTTCGTCGGTGCCGCCGCGTTTGGTGGCTTCGCGGCGCACGGTGAAGAGCTTGTTCGCCGCCTCGTAGCTGTTGCCGACTTTGCACGTCCGCATCGTATCGTAGCCGGCTCGGTTGAAGACCGCCGGGATCGTGTTTTGCACGATACCGGGCGGGCAATGCTGTTTCGCGCCCGGTCCGATCGGCAGATGCCACACGGTCCGCCCGCACATGATCATGTGCCGTGACGGCGTACAAACGGCCCCGCTGAACGAGCCCATGTGGTGCGCGGCATCGAAGACCATGCCCTGTGCGGCGAGCCGGTCGAGCACGGGCGTTTGCAAGATCGATGCGCGGTTGTAGGCCTTGAGATCGAAGGGCGACTGGTCGTCGACGACGATCAACAGAAAATTCGGCCGCTTGCCTTCCGCCGCGACGAGCTTGGGCGTCCATGCGGTCAGTGCGCACAAGGCCGCAAGCATCAACGCTCGGAAACGGGCTCGCCCAGAGGCAACGACGGGTGGCTTGATGGATGAGTTCATGGTTCGAATTCTGGCGGTCTATCAGCCCAGTCGCAACCACACCTCCGATAGGCACTGGGGATCACCAGGGCGGCGCCGTGAGCGTGGTGGGGGTGGGCCGCCAGCGATTAACGCTCGAGCTCTCGCCGAATAGCGGCAGGTGGGCTCGGCGGTATCAGCAAGCCGAGCCGTCCGGTTGAAACCCGTTTTTGGCAGAGCGAGAAACCTTGGTCGTCGTAGGCCAGGAACTTGACGGCCGACGCTCTTCGATTGCGAAACACGAACGCAGTTCCTCGCAACGGCTCTTCCGCCAGCGTTTCGCGGCAGATTTGAAGAACTTGGGCGACCTGGCCAATGGCGTGGCCGCTGCGAAGGTCAAGTCCGTTGAGATCGAGATCTCGGTCTCTTCCGTCTGGCCTTCCTTGATTCTCCGACGAGCGTGGCGACACCAGGCTTCTAAGAAAAATACTGAGCAGCGTCGCTCGGCGGGGAGCACGGGACCGGCTCGC
>CAIXSC010001045.1 GCA_903921945.1 uncultured Planctomycetaceae bacterium | reverse complement strand
TCGTGCCACGGTCCACCCGAATCAGGTCATCGCCATCCAAGGAATGGAGCGCCAGGGAACCGAAACTGGTTGTCAGGAACGTCGCTCGACCAACGCTCCCGATGATGGCGTCGACGCCCACCACCGACCCGGGCGCGACTGTCCAGTTGTCATTGGCAGCCGTGCCAAAGAAGCCTAGCGAACTCGTGACGCCAAGACCGACCAGGTTGACGAGCGTACCGAACCCTAAACCCGAGTAAGAAATCGGCAAACTGTCGGCCAGCAGAACACCCGCATCACGAGCCGTGGCAGGTGTGTTGATGTACGCATTGGCATTCCCCACGTTCAACACACCCGCGTTTCCGGCGACCACGTCGAGTGACTCGATGCCCTGGAAGCCGATGCGCGCGGCGCCCAGCGTGCCCGCAGCGCCATCGATCGTCCGCAATCCACGATCGATCGTCACCGACGTCGCCTCGCCATTGACGGTCAGGCGGTCGCCATTCGATGTCGGATCGCCGCCATCGACGGTGATCGCGGTAACGCCTGCCGTCGTGGTCAAACCGAACGGCGTGTTGGCGAGATCGATGCTGAATGTGTCGCTGCCGGCGCCGCCGTTGAGCACCACGGTCGCCTTGGCGGCGAACTCGTACGATTCAAAGCCATCGACCGTGATCAACCCCGTCACGGGCGTCAGGTTGAAGAACGGCTGCGTGTTGGGACCGTCGACAAGCGTGATCGCGTTGTTCGCGGCCGTCGCGTTCACGACCAATTGGGCCGAGGGAACATTGTCGAGCACCGGTTCGAGGTTGGCGAAATCGATCCGCATGTCGACCGTGCCAAGCGTCTCTTCGTATTCCAACCGGCCGCTGCTGTTTTCCGGGCCGACATTGTAGGTGTTGCGGGCCACGGCTTGGCCGCTGACTTCGAGCACATCGTCGCCCGAACCTCCGTCGTAGCTGATGTGGGCCCCGATGAGGTCATTCGTCGCGTCGACGTACAGCGTGTCGTCGCCATCTCCCAGTTCGAAACGGACGTGGGCGAGGTTTTCGTAGTTGATCGGCTGGCCCAGGGTCGCGGTGAGGTGGGTGATGCGCGCTGAATCGTCGTCGCCGCCCGTGCCCACGATGACCATCGTGTCACGCGGAGGAACGGCAGGCTGAGCGTTGGGATCGGCGAACCCCGTGATGTTGTACGCGATGTCAGCCGGCAACCGATCGGGTGTCACCGTGAACCGGTCAACGCCGCCCACGTTCTCCAACGTCGCCGTTGCAAAGTTGCTGAAGCTGATCGGCGACCGATCGTTGATGGCCACGGTGGCCGACGGTCCAGGGATCCCAGGACCGGCGGAAAGCCGCCATTGGTCGTCGCTCAGCGGGTCTCGGATGAGCAGCGTGTCGAGGGCGCCCGAACCCGCCAATTGCACCTGTTCGACACCCGCATACTCCAGCGAGAACACCGTGCTGCCGAAGATGTCCGCCGTGACGAAGCCCGTGTCGGGGCGTTGGTTCGTAAAGTTCGGCTGCACTACGAAATCGCGGGGGGCGAGCAGATTGTTGACGGTCCCGTCGACATAAAGCAGGTCGCTGGCGCCCGGGCCACCGCCCTGCACGGTGACGTTGACGCCGAACGTGCTCAAGTCAGGCCGCACCAGGAATGCGTCGTCGCCCTCGCCACCCGCCAGCGTCAACTGGGAGAAGCCGCCCAGGCCGATGTTGAGGCGGTTCACGCCGGCGGTCGCCATGGCGACCTGTAAACCGGTGCCATTCAGGTCGCCCGCCGTGAAACTGTCGTCCAGGCCGGTGCCCTTCGCCACGAAAGCGTCGAATCCGCCGTTAGAATTCGCGACAACCTGAGCGCCGTCACCTAGAGCGCGGTAATCGATCGGCAACAGGCTGCCCACTTGGAAGAGGCCCGAATCGATGGTGCTCCCCGGCGTGTGCGTGTAGGTGTCATCGCCGATTGTTCCCAACACCGTCAGGCTATCGTCACCATCCTGGCCATCGTAAATGAGGTGCTCGACATTGGTCGCGAGCACGACCAAGCCAAGATTCAAAACGGCTACAGTGCCGCTGTTCACCGTGCTCGGAACGTAAAG
>CAIXSC010001044.1 GCA_903921945.1 uncultured Planctomycetaceae bacterium | reverse complement strand
TGCATCCGCCGAGATATCGACCGGAAGGACAGCGACTGCCGCGAGGCGGCATGCGGCGTGATCCGCTAATCAACGAGTGTTTCGAATGGAAGTCGGCTCCCTAGGCTTCGTGAGATGAATGCCGGCGCCTGGATCCAAATCGTTGGAGTTTACGATGACGCCACCCGAGTCTGGACACGGGGCGAGGCCCTCTTCGGCCAGAGGGGACGTCAAGGCCAGCGCTCCCCGAGGCGAATGTTGCGTCTTGTGCGGCAAAACACGGGCTGCGAAACACGAGATCCAATCGGCGGCCAAAAATGCACCCCGACGTCGGATGGGCGAATTCCAATCCCTCGAGTTTCAGAAGGCCTGCGGCTAACCTCAGGAACGAACCAAATGGATGAGCTACAACGAATAGAACAAAGTCCGTGTCACGTTGGAGATCGGCATGGCGAAAGCGGCCTGCAAAACGGCCAACTCGCAATGAATCAAGCTTTACGGTATGCGACGAATGCGCGAGGGTGCTCATCGAATGGCACTTCGCACCCTGCTAGTCAGCCGCATTTGGAGCGCCGCCTACGACCAATCGCTTGCGGTAGCCGCGAGCCGATTTCCCATATCTTGAGTTGGCAAGCCAGGGAAATGCGAAGAAATCGCGACCCGAAGCCGCACACCAGATGGTCCATACTCAAACGTCAACAGCGACTACAAGGGCCACATTCGGAAGTGATTCCATGACTTCAAGCGACTCGACCAGCAGTGACCTATTGAATCGCATCAAAGCCCAGGATCGCGAAGCGTTTCAGCTTTTAGTGCTTTGGGCTGGACCGTTCGTAATGCGATGGCTACAGCCTTTACGGTTGCCGCCAGCCGATATTGAGGATGTCTTTCAAGAGACGTTTTTAGCCGTGTATCGAAAAATCGACGCTTTCCGGGAAACCCGCGACGGAAGCTTTCGCGTTTGGCTGAAAACAATCGCGCAGCGTCGGGCGATCGATATCCGGCGTCGTCGATCGCCCCTTACACCTGCGGAACAGGCTGCGGAGGTTGCCGAGTTAACGACTTTCGATGATACGGTCCACGAATCGGACACCCAACGGTCGATATGGATTGCCTGCAGGGCAACCGAAGCCCAGTTTTCCCCCCACGTATGGCAGGCGTTTTATAGGACTGCCATTTTGTCGCAATCGACCGCCGAAGTGGCCGATTCACTGGGCTTTTCCCCAGTCATGGTTCGCAAGTACAAATCTCGCGTACTTGCAGTGCTTCGCTCTGAACTCGCCTTTTGGACTTAATTCGTTTGAATCGGTATACTCCGCCGCGGTTCGTTCGGCGGCGGGCTAGGCGGATTGAGGCACCCCAGACTATGAGTCACACGAAACTCGTCGAAGTGACGGCCGATGGTTCGGCGGTGGCGAGTGCTTCCGAACCCGGTTACCGGGCGGGACGCGAGTGGATGGCCGCCGCCATCGTGCTGACCGCGCTGGCGGCTGCCGTGCTTCCCTGGGATACCGCCATCGCGCGGCACTGCCGCCCCGATCCGTCCACCGGCCGAACCGTGGTGCCACGGGATATCGCGAAATTCCTGACGCTCGCCGAAGTCTACTCGCATGGCGCGGGCGTGTTCTCGATTGTCATCACGCTGTTCCTGTGCGATCGCTCGCGGCGTAAACACCTGCCTCGATTGCTGGCCGCCACCTACGGTTCGGGGCTGGCCGCCAACGCGCTCAAGATGCTCGTCATCGCGAGGCAACGACCGTCGGCCGCCGATTTGACGGGCGACTCGTGGAGCACGTTCGTCGCGTGGTTTCCCCTGTTCTCCGAACGGTTCGCCACCGAGTCGTACACGCGAAGCTTTCAATCCTGTCCGTCGGCGCATTCGGCGACCGCCGCGGGACTGACCGTCGCCCTCAGCGTTTTGCACCCTGCCGGACGCTGGTGGTTCGCGTTCCTGGGCCTCGCCTGCCTCTGTCAGCGAATCGACGCCGGCGCGCATTTCCCCAGCGACACGCTGTTCGGCGCCGCTGTGGGATGCCTGGCCGGCGCGGTGCTCATGAATCTCGTTTCGCCCTGGCGCCGACTCGGCTAGTCCGCGGTCGAGCGGCTCGGGGAGCCAGCATTCCGGTTGGGCGTGCCGATAGCGGCGGTTCCACGCCCATCCCGCAACAACTCGCGCTGGCTTGCCGGCAGACTACTCGAAGGCCACCAACAGGTCGCCCGTCTGAACGGGCGTGCCCGCTTTGACGAGCACCTGCCCGATCTTGCCGTCGCGTTCCGCGTAGATCGTCGCCTCCATTTTCATCGCCTCGAGCGTCAACAGCTTTTGGCCTTTGGCGACTTGATCGCCCGGTTGCACGGCGACGGTCACTACCATGCCGGGCATCGCGGCCCCGACCTGCTTTGGATCGGCCAAATCGGCCTTGGGGTTCGACTTGGTCTCCGGCTCCAAATTGCGGTCGACCACCGTGACGTCTCGCGGCTGACCGTTGAGTTCAAAGAACACCGAACGACGGCCGTCGCTGTGCGGTTCGCCGACGTTGGTGAACTTCACGATCAGCGTCTTGCCCGGTTCGATGTCGAGCGAGAATTCCTCGCCCGGCAACTGGCCGTAGAAGAATACCGGAGTCGGCAGGTCGCTGGTGTCCGAGTACCGCTGCTGATGCGTGACGAACTCGCGATAAACCTTCGGATAGAGCAGGTAGGACAGCACTTCGCGTCGGTTCGGGGCGCGCTGCAGGAACTCGCGGATCTCCTCGGCCGCCTTCTCGAAGTTCGCGGGCGGCAGGCTCTCGCCGGGTCGGGCCTCCATCACCGGTTTGCCCCGCATCACCAGGGCGACGACGGCGGGCGGGAAGCCGCCCGGTGGCTGTCCCATACGGCCGCCGATCAGGTCGATAACCGATTCCGGGAAAGCGAATTCGCGGTCCCCCTTGAGCAAATCGGTCGCGGAGAGATTGTTGGCGACCAGGAACAACGCCATATCTCCGACCGCCTTCGAGGTCGGCGTGACTTTGACGATGTCGCCGAACAAGTCGTTGACCTCGGCGTACGCCCGGCACACCTCGGACCACCGTTCCGCGAGTCCCAGGGCGCCCGCCTGTTGATGCAGGTTCGTGTATTGTCCGCCCGGCATCTCGTGGTTGTAGAGATCGGTGGTGGCAGGCACCATTTCGCAATCGAACGGCTTGTAAAACTCGCGCACCCCTTGCCAGTAATTCGCCATGGCGTCCAGGTCGGGCGTGTGCAACCCCGTGTCGCGGTCGGTGAATTTCGCCGCCTCGACGATCGTGTTCAGGTTGGGTTGGCTGGTGCCGCCGGACATCGGGGCCATCGCGGCGTCGATCACGTCCACGCCCTGATCGGAGGCTTTCAACAGCGAAGCGGCCTGGATGCCGGCCGTATCATGCGTATGGAAGTGGATCGGGATGCCGATCTCCTCCTTCAACGCCTTCACCAACCGCTCGGCGGCGTACGGTTTGCAGAGGCCGGCCATGTCTTTGATGGCCAGAATGTGGGCCCCCATCTTTTCCAGTTGTTTCGCCAAGTCGACGTAGTATTTCAACGTGTACTTGTCCCGTTGCGGATTGAGGATGTCGCCCGAGTAGCAAATCGCGGGCTCGCAAATCCCGTCCGTCTGCAGCACGGCCTCCATGGCGACCCGCATGTTCGGCACCCAGTTCAGCGCGTCGAACACGCGGAACACGTCGATACCCGCCTCGGCGGCCTCCTTGACGAATTCGCGCACGATGTTGTCGGGGTAGTTGGTATAGCCCACGGCGTTCGAGGCCCGCAGCAACATCTGGAACGGGATGTTCGGGATCCGCTCGCGCATGTCGACCAAACGCTGCCAGGGGCATTCCTTCAGGAACCGCATGGCCGTGTCGAAGGTGGCGCCGCCCCACATTTCCAGCGAAAACAGATTCGCGCAGCGCCGCGCGTAGGCGTCGGCGATCTCCAGCAGATCGTGCGACCGAACCCGAGTCGCCAACAGAGATTGGTGCGCGTCGCGGAAGGTGGTGTCGGTGATGAACAGTTGGCGTTCGCGTAGCAGCCACTGGCAGAACCGCGGGGCCCCGAGGCTGCGCAGCTTGTCGCGCAGGCCGGGCGGGACCGGCGAGTAGCGGTCCACGGACGGCACCGGCGCTGGCTCGCGACGCAGGGCCTTCGGCCGGTCCTTGACGAGCGGGTTGCCGTTGACGATCACTTCGCCCAGGTAGGTCAGCAGCTTGGTTGCCCGATCGCGGCGATTGGGCAGCGCGAAGAGATCCGGCGTTTCATCAATGAACCGCGTGGTGGCGGTTCCCGACAAGAACTTTGGATGGGTGATCAGCTTGATGAGGAACGGGATGTTCGTCTTCACGCCCCGGATGCGGAACTCCTGGAGGCAGCGTTCCATACGGCGCGCGGCGTCGATGAACCGGCGGCCGCGAGCGGAAACCTTGACCAGCAACGAGTCGTAAAACGGATTGACCACCGCGCCGCTGAACGCGCTGCCCGCGTCCAGCCGGATTCCCATGCCGCTCGCCGAGCGGTAATGGGCCACTCGGCCGTAGTCGGGCATGAAATTGTTCGCCGGATCCTCGGTTGTCACACGGCATTGGATGGCGAAGCCGTTGGTCTTGATGTCGGCTTGGGAGGGCAGGCCGATTTCGGGATCGGCGAGCGGCGTGCCTTCGGCGATCAAGATCTGCGATTTGACGATGTCGATGCCGGTCACTTCCTCCGTCACCGTATGCTCGACCTGAATCCGCGGATTGACTTCGATAAAGTAGTAACGATTGGTGTCGCGGTCGACCAGGAATTCGACCGTGCCGGCGTTTTCGTAGCGGACTTCGCGGCCGATGGCGATCGCCGCCTCGCACAGCGCGTTGCGGACCTTGGGATCGAGCTGCGGCGCGGGGGCGATTTCCACCACTTTTTGATGCCGGCGCTGGATCGAGCAATCGCGTTCCCACAGGTGGACCAAGTTGCCGTGCTTGTCGCCGAGCAACTGGACTTCGATGTGGCTCGCCTGGGCGATGAACTTCTCGACGAAGACGTCCGGGCTGCCGAACGCGGTCAATGACTCGCGGCGCGCCTGATCGAATTGCGAGACAAAATCCTGTTCCTCGCGGACGACCCGCATGCCGCGTCCGCCGCCGCCTTTGGCCGCTTTCAGGATGACCGGGTAGCCGAGTTCGCGGGCCACTCGCAGACCGTCGTCGGCATCCCGCAGCGACTCGCTGCTGCCGCCCAGCACTGGCACGCCGACCCGCTGCGCCAAATTGCGGGCGAACGTTTTGTCGCCGAGTTGTTCCAGGGCCTCGATCGACGGCCCGACGAAGATGATGCCCGCCTTCGCGCACGCCCGAGCCAACTCGGGGTTTTCCGACATGAAGCCGTAGCCCGGATGGATCGCGTCGACACCCTGCCGCTGGGCCAAGGTGACAACGCTTTGGATGTCCAGATAGGCCCGGATCGGCTCGCCGGTCCTGCCAATCTGGTAAGCCTCGTCGGCCTTGAACCGATGCAGCGCGTAGCGGTCCTCATGCGTATACATGGCAACCGTGCGGATGCCAAGTTCGTGGGCGCTGCGGAAGACGCGAATCGCGATTTCGCTGCGATTCGCCACCAAGAGTTTTGTGATGCGTTTCATGGGGAAAATTCTACCTTTCCGCCGTTTCGAGCAAAGGGGCTGCGTTGCGAGGCGCAGAAGCGGAAGACACAAAAAACGGGCGGAGGCGAGCGACGTGAATCACGGATGCATGGGAAGGAGGTTGTGTTTCGACGAGCTTACTTCGGAGGAGCTTGCTTCGAAGGAGCTTACTTCGAAGGAGGTTGTTTCGACGAAGGTCATTTCGCAGGAGGTGGCGACCAATCCAACAACGTCGCGTTCCCCTCGGCGCCGGCGGCCGGGAGGATCGCGGGGAGTTCCAGGACAAAGCGGCTGCCGACGCCCAGTTCGCTTTCCACGCGAATGTCGCCGCCATGCTCGCGGAGGATTTTACGGCTAACCGGCAGGCCCAGTCCCGTGCCGCGGTTCCCTTTTCGCGATTCGAAGGCGAGGAAGATCCGTCCGAGGTCCGCGTTTTCGATTCCAGCGCCATTATCGGCGACCTCGATCCGCAGTTGTCCCGCGGCCAGATCATGTTCGACGGCGATCCGCACCGCGCCGCTGGCCCGCCGTTCACAGGCGTCAATGGCGTTGGTGACGACATTCAGGATCGCGCGGTGCAGGCCGTCGGCGTCAAACACCAGCGGCGGGATCGGCGGGCCCGCCGTCCAGTGCAGGTCCACGCCCGCGTCCTTCGCTCGTGTTTGCATCAGCTCCACCACGTCCTGAACCACCTCCTGGATGCGAGCCGGCGCGAGTTCCGGGTCGCGTTCCTTGCTGAGCGTCAGCATGTCCATGACCAAGCCGGAGATCCGATCCTGATTCCGCTCCACGATCCGCCAGCCTTTGCGGATGGTCTCGGTCTGCGCCGCCTTCAGTCCTTCATCAATCAGGTAGCTGCCGCCACGAATGCCCTGCAAGATGTTTTTGATGTGGTGCGACAGGGTGGCGATCGTCTGGCCGACCGCCGCCAACCGTTCCGCCTGCACCATCGCCGAATAGAACGACGTGTCCTCGACCGCCAGAGCCGCTTGGCGGCCGATGGCGACCATCAACTGCAAATGGTCTTCGGTGAAGCGGGCCACAGGCCGCTCGGTGAACAACTCGGGCGGCCGGTAGGTGTCGATGTAGATCACGCCGACGATTCCGTAGCGGCCTTGCATCGGCACGCAAATCGCTTCGCGCACCCGCGACGTGACGATGCTGCCGGCGGCATCCCACCGGTTGTCCTCCCGCGCGTCGCTCGTCACCACCCCTTCCTTGCGTTGCATCACGTAGTCGAGGATCGTGCGGCTGATCGCCATCTTGCCCTCGCCCCGCGAGCGTTTGCGGTCCCGCCGCGCCTTGGGCTCCAGCTGGCTGGTCTCGGCGTTGAGCAACATTACGCAGCCGCGGTCGGCTTCGACCCACTCGAAGATCAGCTCCAAAATCCGCTGGAGCAACGCGTCGATGTCCAGCGTCTGGCTGACCGCCATCGCCGTCTCGTACATGACTCGCAAATCGCGGTCCCGCCGCGCGCGGGCCGCCGCGGCATCGACGCTCGGATAGTCACGCGATTCAATCCCGCCGCCCGCGACCAGCCCGCCGCCCGCGACCAGCCCGCCGGCTGGTGGCGACTCGGGGCCGCCCAGGCCCGGAACCAGCGTGACCGACCCAAGCGTTCCCAAGACAGGCGTTCCCAAGACAGGCTTACCCGATAAAGGCGTGCCGGAAACTGGCGTGCCCAAAACAGGCGTGCCGGAAACGGGCGTGCCAGCGACTGGCATGCTCGATGGCGCGGTTCCGGTGGGGAGTGTACCGGCGACGACAGCGCCGTCGGCCGGCGAACCGTTCGTGGAAGGCGTCGCGGAGGCGGCAGGGGTGCCTGCAGGCATGGGACGAACGGCTGGACTGCCAGCGCCGTTGGCAGGGCCCATGGGGCCGCTGGGGCCGACGTGGCTTGCGGGGCTCGTGGGGCCCGTGTGACCGGCCGGGGCCATCGCGCGAACAATGCGCGAGCCGTCGGGATGGTCGGCACGCAGGATGTCGACGTCGTCGATCACGTGCGACGAACGCTCGTTATCGTCCGTGAATATCAGCAGCGAGCGTCCCAATTGGACTCGGTCGCCATGCTTCAACGTCCGCTGCTCGATCCGCTTGTTGTTGACGAACGTCCCGTTGGAGCTGTTCAAATCGCGCAGCACGACGGCTTCGTCTTCCCGACGGAATTCCGCGTGGCGGCGGGACACCTCCGAGTCGTGGAGCTGGATCGCATTGCCCGCGACTCGGCCCACGGTAGCGACGTCCTCGAATAGCTCGAAGCGCTTCCCCTGGTCGCGTCCTTGGATGACGAGCAACGAGGCCATCGTGGTCCAACAAAATAGGGAAAGTACGGAATCCAAACGGCTCAGGCTGGGCGGAGAATATCGCTCGGCGCGGCCCTTGTCAAAGTAGCCCGCCCCGGAGCCGATCCCAGGCGCCGCCGGTTGTTGCGAACGGTTCCGAGCGTGCCAAGTTGACGATCCAGCGCCGACGCACCAGAATCCCGCAGTGAGTTTTTCATGAATTTCCGGTTGTGGAGTGCGATTCCCATGTCAAGCGATGACGGGCGAAGTCGGGTGCGGGTCGGTTCAGAGTGCGGGCCGCGAACGGCGTCCCGTGTGACGCTTCCGCGGCGCGGTTGGCTCCTGGCGTTCCTGCTGGGGGCGGTGGCGGCGATGGTCGGCACGCCGGCGTTTCACGCACCGCTGCGGCTGGTCGCGGTCGCGGTGGCCGAAGACTCGGAGGCGGCGAAGGCGATCGAAGCGCGGCTTGGAAGCGACACCCGCTACCTAGCCTCCGATGAGCTCGAAGGTCGTGGCATCGGCACAACCGGGTTGGACAAAGCGGCTCAGTACATCGCCGAGGAGTTCAAAAAGGCCGGGCTCAAGACGGAAATCTTTGACGGCCAACCTTTCCAGAAATTCACGGTTCCATCGTCCGTCGACCGCGGACCGGCGGAACGCAACTCGCTGGTGCTCATCCCGCCTGCCGGGGCCGATGGCAAGCCGGCCGCGCCCGTAACGCTCAAGCTGGAGCAGGATTTTCAGAGCTTGGCGATTGGCGGCGCCGGGAAAGCGGAAGGGGCCGTGGTGTTCGCGGGCTATGGCATCTCCGCGAAAGACCAAAAATACGACGATTACGCCGGACTCGATGTCAAAGGCAAGATCGTGATCGTGATCCGCAAGGAGCCTCAACAGGACAAGGCCGATAGCGTGTTCAGCGGCAAACAAGCCTCGCCGCACGCGCCGTTCGTTCGCAAGATCGCCAACGCGGCCGAAAAGGGAGCCGCCGCGGTGATCCTGGTTAACGACCAGTTCAGCATTGATCAAGCGCGAACCTCGGAGGAAAAGGCGTGGCAGGAGTCGGTGGAAAAGCTGGCGACCGCCCGGGACGCGTATCGGAAACTCGAAAAACCGACCGCCGAACAAACCGCCGCCTATCGCAAGGAAGTTGGCCGGTTCGCGGAACTGATCCAGCTAAGCGGTCAAAAGCTGGCCGGAGATTTCGACAGCGTGCCCGGTTTCCTGGAAGCCGGCCAAGCGAATAACGCGAAAGGCATTCCCGTCTTCTTCGCCAAACGCGCGGCTTTGACCGCGTCGCTCACCGCCGCCGGTATCGACTTGGCGGAGATCGAGCGCCAGATTGATGGCGACCTGACGCCGCGGAGCAAGGAGCTTGCGGGCTGGACCGCCAAAGCGGAAGCCGATGTGATTCATCGCCGGGCCGACGTCGCGAATGTGGTCGGCGTGATCGAGGGCGAAGGGCCGTTGGCCGAGGAAACCGTCGTGATCGGCGCTCACTACGATCACGTCGGCAAGGGGGGCGCGAGCAGCGGATCGCTCGCGCCGTGGTCGACCGACGTGCATAACGGCGCCGACGATAACGCGTCCGGCACCGCCGCTTTGCTGGAGACGGCCCGCTACTTCGGCCGGCTCAGCGGAAAGCCGAAGCGACGGCTGGTGTTCATCGCCTTCACCAGCGAGGAACGCGGACTGCTCGGCAGCAACCACTACGTCAAGAATCCCCGCTACCCGCTCGAAAAGACCGTCGCCATGCTCAACATGGATATGGTGGGGCGGCTCTTGGACAACAAACTGATCGTGTACGGGACCGGCACCGCCACCGAATTCAACGGACTGGTCGACAAGCTGAACGAAACCCACAAGTTCACCATCACTCGGCATCCCGAAGGATTCGGCCCGAGCGATCACGCCTCGTTCTACGGGAAAGAGATTCCCGTGTTCCATTTCTTCACCGGAACCCACCCCGACTATCATCGCCCCAGCGACGACGCGGATCGGTTGAACCTGGAAGGCATCCGCCGAGTGGTCGCCATGGTTTGCGATACGGCCACCACGATCGTCGACACCGAAAAGCGGCCAACCTATCAGCAGGTGAAAGGCTCGGCGCAAATCAGCCGCTCAGGCGACCGCCCATACTTCGGCAGCATTCCGGACTTCGCGGAAGGCACCGAGGGCTACGCGTTGATGGGCGTGACGAAAGGCAGTCCGGCCGACCGAGCCGGCCTGAAGGCGGGCGACGTCATCGTCAAGCTCGGCGAAAGCAAAGTGACCGGCCTCGATGACTTCGATTTGGCGTTGCGCAAGTTCAAAGTGGGCGACCAAGTCCCGGTCACCGTGAAACGCGGTACCGAAATGGTGACCGTCACGGTGACGCTCGCACCCGCGCGAAATCCGTGACGTTCGCTCCCTGACGCCCCTCCCGATGTTTGTTTCCCGTTGCCTTCCGATCGGAGCCCGCCACGATGCCAACGACGCAAGCCGTTCTTCCGAACTCCCCGGCCAGACCGCGACTGGCACCGGCCGCTTGGCCCGCGAAGACGCCTTGCATGGCGCCTGCGATGACGCCTTGTACGGCGCCTGCGATGACGCCTTGCACGGCAGCAGTCACGACGCCTCGCAACACGCCCGTCATGGTGCCTGTCGTGGTGTCTGACACGACGGGCTCCAAGCTGGCGAGCGTGCGGACGGCGATGCTTGCGGCGCTGTTGGCTCTGGTGCTGGCTGGGGTGGTCGAATGCGTTTCGCGGCCGGTGCGAGCCGCTGATGCGGGAATCGCTGATTTTCCCGCGTTGGACGCGCAGCGCGATTGGCCATGGTGGCGGGGACCGTCGCGTAACGGCTGGAGCAACGCCTCGTCCGCTGGGGCGCCCGTCACGTGGAGCGAGCAGAACGCCGTGGCATGGCGAACACCGGTGCCAGGCCGCGGACATTCGTCGCCCATCGTTGTCGATGGCAAGATTTTCCTGACGACCGCCGACACGAATCGACAAGTGCATTCCGTGCTCGGATTCGCCCTGGCGACCGGAAAGCCGCTGTGGAAAGTCGATGTGAGCCAAGGCGGTTTTCCGGAACGCAACCATCCCAAGAATACGGAGGCGACGAGCACGGTGGCGAGCGATGGCGAACGGCTGTTCGCGACGTTTTTCCATCATCAGAAAGTGGAATTGTTCGCGTTGGGATTCGATGGCAAGCCGCTGTGGAGGAAAGTGGCCGGCCCGTTCGATCCCCAGCGTTACGAGTACGGCTATGCGCCGTCGCCGTTGATCTACAAGGATTCGGTGATCGTGGCCGGCGAGTACGACGGCGACAGTTTTCTCGCGGCGTTTAACCGGAAGACGGGCGCGGAAAAATGGCGGCAGTCGCGGCCGTCGAACATCACCTTTTCCTCGCCGGTCGTCGCGTACGTCGCCGGCCGCGACCAGATGCTGTTGAGCGGTGCCGGGGCGGTGAGCAGTTTCGATCCGGAGACCGGTAAACCGCTGTGGTCCGCGCCCGGCACGACGGCCGCGACTTGCGGCACGATGGTCTGGGATGGCGACATCGTGGTGGCGAGCGGCGGCTATCCGAAGGCCGAGACCATCGCCTTCAAGGCGGACGGCAGCGGCCGCGAGATGTGGAAAAACAATCAGAAATGTTACGAGCAGTCGTTGATCGCGTGGAAGGGCTACGTGTACGGCCTGACGGACGGCGGCGTGATGTACTGCTGGGAAGTGGCCACTGGCCGGGAAATGTGGAAGCAGCGGTTGCGGGGACCGGTCAGTTCGTCGCCCGTGATGGCCGGCGACCGGATTTACTGGACGAATGAGCTCGGCACGACCTACGTGTTTCGCCCCAACCCCGAGAAGTTCGAACTGCTGGCCGAGAACCAACTGGGAGTCGAGGGGTTCGCCAGTCCCGCCCTGAGCGGTTCGCGGTTATTGCTCCGCGCGGCACTGGGCAGCGGGAAGGATCGGCAAGAGTTTCTCTATTGTCTGGAAGGGAAAAAATGATCTTGCCGCGTTCGCGGCGCGTCGGCATACTTCGCCCCGAACCGGCGGAGCGCCGGTGAAAAACAGCCGCTCGAACGATGCCCACGCCCGGTCTCGGAGCGCCGGGTCGCGGCCATGGATGATCCAAACAGCAAGGAGTGCTGCCCGTGAAGAGCTCGCGTTATTTGGCTATCGCGGCGACCGCCGCCGTTTCCTTCCTGACCGCGGGAGCCGTGTTGGCCCAAAACACGGGCGCCGGACTTGGCACGCGGCCCGCAACGGGCGGGGCCCGGCCTGCCACCGCCGCTCCGAGCGCCGGGGTTCCTGCCGCCGCTGCCGCCGCGCGGCCCGCCTCCACACCGCCGGTTGTCGTCATCGACATCAGCGAAGTCTTCAAGCAACACTCGTCGTTCAACCAGCAATTGAACGCGTTGAAGGACGAAATCAAAACGCTCGACGCCTACTATCAGGCCGAGCAAAAGAAGATCGTCGGCCAACGCGACAAGCTCTCGTCGTTCAACGCCGGCAGCCCTGAATACAAAAAGCTGGAAGAGGATATCGCGCGGATGGCGTCCGACCTACAGGTCGAGATGGCACTCAAGCAGAAGAACGTCGCCGAGCAAGAGGCGAAGGTGTATTTCAACACCTACAACCAGATCTACAAGCAGGTCGAGATGTTCGCCGACTCGTACGGCATCGGACTCGTTTTGCGGCACAACAACGTGCAGATGGACCCGCAAAAACGCGACACGGTGTTGCAAGGCGTGAACCGGGCGATCGTGTTCCAACGCAATCTGGATATCACCGAAGAGATCATCAAGCGGGTCAACGCGGCGAACGTCGCGGCGGCGCCGGCCGGCGGCGTTCCGCGGCAAGGCGTCCCGGCGGGCGGCATTCCGGCCGGAGCCGGCACGGCTCGCAATCCGGCGGCTCCGTCGTTCCCCAAGCGCTAACGCGTCTCTCGGCACGCGGCGAGTGTTTCGCGATCCCGCCTCCACTCGCCGCAGTCGGAAGTGTTGATGTCTCCAACCGGAGCGTTTCGGCTTCGGTTGACAGTCGAGGAGTTCCCTTGAGCCCGACCATGCGATTGCAAAGGACGCTTGCCAGGACCGCTGCCGTTCAAGGCCGCGGCTACTGGAGTGGCGAAGAGGTGCGGGTCGAATTCCGCCCCGCGCCGGCCGACACGGGCATCGTGTTCGTGCGAACCGACCGTTCGCCCGAGACGCGGATTCCCGCCTGCTGGGCGTTTCGCATCGAGACGCCCCGCCGCACCACGCTCGCCAGCGCCGGCGCGACCGTGGAAATGGTGGAACACGTCATGGCGGCGCTCGCCGGCCTGCGAATCGACAACTGCGAAGTCCGCGTCGATCGGCCGGAGATGCCGGCTTGCGACGGTTCGAGCCGCGACTTCGTCACGGCGTTGGACGCTGCCGGCGCGGTCGAGCAATCGTCGCCAAGACAGACCCTCGTCGTCGCCGACGTCACCCGCGTCGGTTGCGACGATAGCTGGGTCGAAGCCCGGCCCGCTCCCCAAGGCGGCTTCTCGATCCGCTATCGCCTCGACTATGGCGCATCCGGTCCTATCGGCCGGCAAACCTTGCAGACGCCGATCACCCCGGATTCGTTTCGCCGGGATTTGGCCTCGGCCCGCACCTTCATTACGAAGGACGAAGCGGACTGGCTCCGCGCCCGCGGACTGGGCAGCCGGGTTACCACCAGCGACCTGCTGGTGTTCGGCGATGATGGTCCGATCGACAACAGCTTGCGGTATCCCGACGAATGCGTCCGCCACAAGACGCTCGATATGGTCGGCGACTTGGCGCTGTGCGGCCACGACATTCAAGGCCACATCGTCGCCTATCGTTCGGGACATCGCTTGAACGCCGAACTGGTTCGCGTCCTCTTGGTCGAGGGACGGCGCATGGCCGACCGAAGGCGAACCGCGTAAGCCCCCTCCAAACCGCGTCGGTTATCTCCCAACCTCGTCGGTTTCAACGATAGAGTCCGGAACAGTCCACGCCCAGGAGAAAGTCGGATGAGCGAGCGTTTGCGGGTCGCCGTGATCGGGGCGGGACACTTGGGCCGGATTCATGCCCGTTTGCTGAGCCAACGCGCCGACGTTGAACTGGCGGGAATCGTCGAGCCGATGGCGGCCGCCCGGGACGCCGCCAGCCGCGAGTTCGCCACGCCGGGCGTCGCCGACTTCCATTCGCTGCCCCGCGCCATCGATGCCGCGATTGTCGCCACACCCACTGGCAGCCACCATGACGTGACGCTCGGCCTGCTCCGGCAAGATACCCACGTCCTTGTGGAAAAGCCGATCGCGTCGACTGTCGAACAGGCAGCGGAAATGGTCGATCTCGCGGCGCGGCGACAACGCGTACTCCAGGTCGGCCACGTCGAACGATTCAATCCGGCGCTCGACGCCGTGCGCCGCCATCTGGCTCATCCGCGTTTTCTGGAAGCGGTCCGCGCGAGCCACTATGCGTTCCGCTCCACTGACATCGGCGTCGTGCTCGACCTCATGATCCACGATCTCGACATCGTGTTGTCGCTGGTCGATCAACCGGTTGTGGAAGTGTCCGCCTTCGGCTGCACGGCGGTCGGCCCGCACGAGGATTTCGCGCAGGCCCGCTTGGTGTTCGCCAACGGCTGCGTCGCCAACTTGACGGCCAACCGCGTCAGCGAACGGCCCGAGCGAACCATGACGGTCCACGGGGATGGGGCTATCGTGCGTATCGACTTCGGCGGCTCAGGAGCCCGGGTCATGCAGCCATGCGAAGCGATCGGGCGGGGCGAGTTCGACGTGAACGCGCTACCGATCGCCACCCGCAATGAACTCAAGGAACGCTTCTTCTCGACGGTGCTGCCGGTAACGGAGTACGCGGTCGAAAAACGCAACGCGATCCAGGACGAGCACACCGACTTCTTCGAAGCCATCCGGCAACGCCGTTCGCCCCGCGTGACCGGCGCCGCAGGCCTCCGAGCGCTCGACGTGGCCGAACGGATCCGCGCCCAGCTTGTCTCGCCCGTCCGACATTACTCGCTGGGCGCTTCGGCTGTCGGCGCGGCTCGAGTCGCGGCGCACGCCACGCCTGAGCCGTCGCCGCGTGTGCCCAACCCATCGCCCCACACGTCCCAAATGCCTCAGACGCCTCAGAGCCCGCAAAGGAAAGCGGCGTAATCGATTCAATTCCCTCTGCAGCCGGTCCGAAGACAGAAGCTGAGCGAATCGGATATAGTGAATCCACCGATTCTGCCGGAGAAGCTGCCTGGGCTACCCAGACGGCAACGCTTTCCAGGTCCGAATGCCGCCGCGTGGCATAGGGAGGGGATGATGGCGTCTGATTTGAGCCTCAAGGAACAGTTGCCGAAACTGACCGACCGGATTGTCGAAACCTATCGGCGCCTCAAGACGATCAATCATCTGGGCCATTGTCCGCTGCCGCGTTACGAGGAAATCATCGCGGCGATCCACGACTTGACGGAGATCCTGTTTCCAGGCTATCGGCGCCGCGAAGGTCTGCATCTGGGCAACGTCACGTACCACGTCGGCGACTTGATCGACGGACTGCATGACTCACTCACCCGCCAGATCGCCCGGGCGTTGCAGCACGACAGCCGGTTGCGAGGCGAATCGGCCGGGTGCGAAGAGCCGATCGACTTCGAGGCGAAGGGCCAGAGCATGGCGATCGCCTTCCTGGAGACCTTGCCCGGCCTGCGAAGCGTGCTCGCGACCGACGTCGAGGCGGCGTTCCAAGGCGATCCGGCGTGCCGCAGTCCCGACGAGATCGTCTTCTGCTATCCGGGCTTGGAAGCGATCACCGTGTACCGGATGGCTCACGAAATGTACCGGCTCGGCGTGCCGTTCATCCCGCGGATGATGACCGAATACGCGCATCGACAGACGGGTATCGACATTCATCCCGGCGCCCAGATCGGACATCACTTCTTCATCGATCATGGCACCGGCGTCGTCATCGGCCAGACGTGCGAGATTGGCAACCACGTCAAGATCTACCAAGGCGTGACGCTCGGAGCGCTCAGCTTCCCGACGGACGGCCAAGGCAATCTGATTCGCGACTCGAAACGCCACCCGACGATTCAAGATCGAGTCGTGCTGTACGCCAACGCCACCGTGCTCGGCGGCCGCACGATCATCGGCCACGATTCGGTCATCGGCTCCAGCGTCTGGCTCACACACAGCGTCGACCCGCACACGACCGTGGTGATGGAAAAACCAAAGCTGCGCATCCGCAGCGAGTCGCCTGATGAACTGCTCCCGGAACTGAACTACCAAATCTGACACGCCGCGAGCACGCCACCGAGGCACATGCCAAGGGTAGGGTCTCGATGCCATCGCCGCGACGGCTTTGCCGTCGACAGCGTGGGTTGGAGCATCTACCGAGCGGCTGAGGCGGCGTCGCTCACAGTCCGCCCGGTAGTAAGGCGCAAGACGCGAGGGCGCTTTTGACACCCGTTGGTGCCCATCGCCGCCTACTTAGGCGCGATGGTACACATCATTCGCGTGCCTTGCTTCGACGGTGCGCCTTCGAGCTTGCCGAATTCCAGCAGTTCTTGGATCACCGCGTCCAACACCTTCTTGCCTTCCTCGATGTGCGCGTTTTCGCGTCCTTTGAACACGACCGAGATCTGCACTTTGTCCTTGTGCTGCAAGAAGCCGATCGCTTGCTTGACCTTGAATTCGATGTCGTGGTCGCCCGTCTTCGGCCGGAGCCGGATTTCCTTCAGCTTCGTGTGGTGGACGTGCTGATGGGACTTCTTCTTTTTTTCGTACTTGAATTTGCCGAAATCCATGATCCGGCAAACGGGAGGCCGCTCGGTTGGAGCTACCTCGACTAAGTCCAGGCCCAGTTCCCGTGCCCGCTGCAACGCTTCGGCGGTGGGAAGTATCCCCAACTGTTGGCCTTCGTGGGAAATCACCCGTACGGGGCTGATCCGGATTTGCTCGTTGACTCGATTCTGGTCGCGATCTGTGGACATAGGTCCTTTCACAAAAAGGCTCGGAATAAACGCTCAGGCCAGAGTATTCCCGACGGGAAGGGCAGACGTCAATCTTTGTCGGCGCATTTTTCCCCCCGGATTAGTTCTCCTCGGCCGTTTTCCCCCCCTAACGCCTAATACTCGTTTTTCGCGCCGCGCTCACCCAGGCCGGCGTCGCCGCTGAAGGTCCGCCGAACACGCCGCGACCGCACTTCTTCACCAAGACGCTCCAAGGCGGCGGCCAGCGGCATTGCTCCCAGGTCGCCATCGATCCGGTCCCGCACCGAAACCGTGCCGCTCTCCGCGTCCCGCGGCCCGACAACCAGCATGTACGGGATCAGTTCCAACTGGCCATCGCGAATCTTGCTGCCCAGTTTTTCCGGGCGATAGTCGCCGCTCACGCGGAAACCGGCTTCGCGGAGCTGGCCTTCGACTTGTCGGCCGTACTCCTCCGATTTCTCGCTGACCGTGATCACTCGCGCTTGCTCGGGCGCCAGCCACAGCGGGAACGCGCCCGCGAAATGCTCGATCAACACGCCGATGAATCGTTCGAGCGACCCGAGCGGCGCGCGATGGATCATCACCGGCCGGTGCATCCGGTTGTCGGCGCCGACGTATTCCAGATTGAATCGGCTCTCGCTCGGCAAGTTGTAGTCCAACTGCACCGTGCCGAGCTGCCATTCGCGGCCGATGCAGTCGGTCACGACAAAGTCGGCCTTCGGCCCGTAAAACGCCGCCTCGCCCGGCTCCTCCGACGCCTCGATACCCAGCGTGCGACAGACGTCCGCGATCGCCTGCTGCGCCCGCTCCCACTGTTCCGCCGACCCGACGTACTTGTCGCTCGCCGGATCGCGAAACCCCAGCCGCACGCGGTAGTTTTCCAACCCGAGGCACTTCAACACGAACTGCGTCATTTCCAGGCACCCGCGGAACTCGCCCGCCACCTGCTCGTCCGTGCAGAACAGGTGGGCGTCATCCTGAGTGAAACCGCGCACGCGTGTCATGCCCGAGAGCTGCCCCGACTTCTCATAGCGGTAAACCGTGCCAAACTCGGCGAGCCGCAACGGCAAATCGCGGTAGCTCCGCGGCCGCGACTTGTAGATCATCACGTGGTGCGGGCAGTTCATCGGCTTGAGGATGAACTCTTCGCCCTCCGTCGTCACCAGCGACGGAAACATGTCTTTCGCGTAGTACGGGTAATGCCCCGACGTTTTGTACAGGTCGACTTTGCCGATGTTCGGCGTGTACACCGTCTGGTACCCGCGCCGGACGAGTTCCTCGCGAGTGAACGTTTCGAGCAGATTTCGCACCGTCGCCCCCTTGGGCAGCCATAAAATCAGCCCCGAACCAACCGTTGGACTGATCGTGAACAGGTCGAGCTGCTTCCCGAGCACGCGATGGTCGCGTTTTTTCGCCTCCTCGATTTTCATGAGATATGAATCGAGCTCTTGCGGCGTGAAAAACGCCGTCCCGTACAGCCGCTGCAACTGCTCGCGGGATGCGTCCCCTTTCCAGTAGGCCCCGGCCACCGACAGCACCTTGAACGCGCCGATCGAGCCAGCCGAGGGAATATGCGGCCCGCGGCAGAGATCGAGAAATTCGCCCTGGCGGTAGAACGATAGCGTGGGATACTCGGCCAACCCCTGCTCGATGTGTTCGACCTTGAACTGCTGTCCAAGATCGGCGCATACCCGTCGCGCGTCCTCCCGGCTGGACTCGATCCGCTCAAACGGCTCGTCCGCCGCCACGATCTTCCGCATCTCCTCCTCGATCGCGGGAAAATCGCTCTCGGAAAGCGGATGCTCGAGGGCGAAATCGTAATAAAACCCGCCTTCCGTGGTCGGCCCAAACGCCAACTGCACGCCCGGGAACAGCCGCATGACAGCCCGCGCCATCACGTGCGCCGCCGAATGCCGCATCACAGCCAACGCTTCGCTGTCCTTGCGCGTCAGAATCCGCACCGCGACCGAGCCGTCGCCAGGCAAACGCGTGTCGAGCCCCACCACGCGACCGTCGACCACCGCCGCGATGGCCGATTGAGCCAGCCGCGGCCCGATCGCCGCCGCCACCTCCCGCACGCTGACCGCCGACGCGAATTCCTTGCTGCTACCGTCCGGAAGATTGACTGAAACCATAGCCAGAGTACCCGTAGGCCCGCGAAAACCCGAACTCATCTCGCCTCAGAAGGTCCTAAGCTACATTCCGCCGTGGATTTAGGCCAGCTACCAAGCCACCAACTTCCTGCCCCCCTCTGTCAGTTCGCCAAACTTGTGTTATATTTTTGAGCCAATCGACCACGGTTGACGGCGGTTCGCGAGAAAAATTCCGCGAGCCGAGCAACCCACCCAGGGCGGTTAGCTCAGTTGGTTAGAGCGCTACGTTGACATCGTAGAGGTCACAAGTTCGAGTCTTGTACCGCCCACTTTCAAGGCTGATTGTCAGATAATGACAATCAGCCTTTTTTCGTTGCCAAACGCCTACGAATCAAGGGGTTGCGGCAACGGTTCGAGCGGCTTCGGCAATCCCGACAATTCCTAGCCGGTTGCCAGACAATGACAGGTTTTGACCCCGTTTGAACCGGTTTACTGCAAGCGTTCCTGCAAGCGTTCGAGGAGGCGACGTGTTCGCGGTGGTTGTGCAAGGCGAGTATCGCTCGTCTTCGTTTACCGCCGAGCCGTAGGCGACGGCCGGGCCGCCAAGCCGCTCACCTTCGCCGTTCCAAATCGCGATTCCACCCCGGCCAGCCCCTGCCGCGTGGCGGTAAACGAAAGAACCCCGTCGCCTTCGTTTACCGCCGAGCCGTAGGCGACGGCCGGGCCGCCAAGCCGCTCACCTTCGCCGTTCCAAACCTCGCTTCCACCCCGGCCAGCCCCTTCCGCGTGGCGGTGAACGAAAGAACCCCGCCGTCTTCGTTTA
>CAIXSC010001043.1 GCA_903921945.1 uncultured Planctomycetaceae bacterium | reverse complement strand
TACCCGTTCCAGATAATCCAGGTGGTCCATCATTGCCTGTCTACGTGAAAGTCCGCGGGATGAATCCGAGACAACCGCAGGATTTCTTCATCGGCTCAACACCTCATCCGAATGCGTTTCCTCCGCGTAAGCGACAAGGTTGACGCAGAACCCGCAAGGCGCCAAAGTCGGCGTTGATCTCAAGCCAGGAAGACTGTCACGGCAGGAAGACTGTCACGGCAGGAAGACTGTCAGGCCGGTACTCGCGGCGTCACAATCTCCAGCAGCTCGACGGCCGGCACCCCGTTGCAATAGATGAGCGCTGTGCGGCCGTAACACCGCTCGGCTTCGGCGAGTCCAAAGAGACGTTGCAGCTCGACGCCCGGTTCGATTTGCCAGAGCGACAGCAACCGGACGTTCCGCATCACGTTGTGCTCGATGAGTACCCGCCCCAACGGCACACGTTCGCTCTCGATCTCCGCTCGCACATCCGGAGACAGAAAGCCCAAATTCAACCGCACCAAACCGAACAGCACCGGTTGGCGGCCGCGGCGAGTGCTCAGCAGGATCTTTCGCGAGTAGTGGGTGGGCGTCCGGTGCGACTGCAGCACCGCGACATCCACCGTGTCCCGAAAAAAAGCCTCGACCGTCACAGTCATGTGAGCGTCGTGGGCTAACAGTCCGCGAAACGGAGCCGGAATGCCGCTCGCGTCGGATTCCTGAAATTCACCCAGGGCCGACAAGTTCGCATAGAACAAGTCGACCAGGACGCTCAGGTCAGGTGGAAAGGCGGCGCGGGGCTTCCAACTCAATGATTCGCTCGCGGGTGGGGATTCGCTAGGAGGGAACCGGGGCCGCGATACCCGGCAGGATCGCGCTGACCACCGGCCGAGGGGTTTCGGCTGGCTCGGCAGGGCGTTCCAACACCGTATCGATCAAGTAATAGAACAGCCGCCGCAACTCTTCTGGTTCCAATTGATCGGCGATCGCTTCGGCCCGCTCTTGATGTTTGTCCACCAGCCGCAAGGCTTTCTCGAAAACCCCCGCCTTTTCATACAACCCACGCGTCAAGGAGACCTTCGCGCTGGCTGGCATCTGGTGGTCGGCCGCGAGCCCCAGCAATTGTTCCTGTTCGGCCGGCGACAGGGCTTCGAGTGCCAACGCCCACAAAATGGTCGGACGGCCGCCCAATACGTCGCCGCCAGCCGCCATTTTGTTGTGCTTGTCACCCCGCCAGTCCTGCAGGTCGTTCAAGATCTGGAACGCCACGCCGAGATTTCTCGCGAACTGCCGGACAGGCTCAGCCAAGTCCCCCACTGGCCGGGCCAAGCGAATTCCCGAATAGACGGCCGCCTCGAAAGCGGGCGCCGTTTTCAACGCGTAAATCTTCAAGGCGTCCAGCGGCTTCAAACGCTTGTCACGAGCGTCTCGCCATAGCAGTTCGGCGCCCTGGCCCTCCGACAATCGGAGATGCGAGTCGGCGAGGAAATCGAGGATGTCGGCCACCGTGTCGGCGCCGGCGACCTTGGAATCGCGGCTCACCAGCCGATAGCCCAACCCGATCAGGAAGTCGCCCACGTTGATCGCGGTCGGCGTGCCGAATTGCCGATGCAGCGTCTCCTCGCCATAGCGGAACTGATCGTTGTCCTCGATGTCGTCGTGAACCAGCGAAGCCTTGTGGAACGCCTCGATCGACATCGCGGCCCGACGGACGGCATCAGGGAGCTTCGCCACATGATCCGCGCCATCCCGGGCCGTGCCATGTCCGCCCGTGAGCGCGTCGTAGACCGCCAGGGTGATGAACGGCCGCGAATACTTCCCGCCGCGACCCAGGAAGTCGTAAGCGATCGTTTCGGTGCCCGCGATCGGATCGAGCTGCTTGTCGCCCGCCGCGCGGAGTTCCGCCAATCGCGGCCCGCCCCGCAGCCTCGGAGCCAACCGCTCCATCTCCTCCGCTTGGAAGATCCCCGAGGCGGCTCGCAAGAGATGCACATAGCTTCGAGTCGACTGCACGTCCGCCGACGGCTGCACATGAATCATGTCATGCACCCAGGACTCGTCAACCGACGTGTTCCGACAGTCGCTCGACAACAGCGGCACCGCCATGCAGGGAATGCCCGCCAGCAAAATCTTGTCGATCGCCTTTTCCAACACGTTCAAACAGGCCACGCCGACGATCGCGTCCACGTACCCGCTGACGATGATCTTGAGGACAATCGGCGACCCTTCGGCCACAAGAACCTTGTGCCCCAGTTTCTCCGCTTCGCCTCGGAAATCGGCGATGCTGCACGCCCCGCATCGCTCGCAATCCAGTCCGAAATCGTCGTAGTCGGCCGGGCAGCCCTCCGCATGCTTCAAGCAATGCGGCAGCAAGAACAGCCGACGCGACGGCGGCACCGCCGCCACTTGATCGCGCCAAAACTCGGTCGCCAATACGACCATCGCCCAGCCAACATAGCTCTCAGGCTGATTGGCCTCGGCGAGCATTCGCCGGACGACTTGCTCCATTTCGTCCTTGGCCAACGGCCGCGACTTGTCCAACTGGGCCGCCACACGCCGACAATGTTCGCGAAGCGACTCGCGAAGCTGCGCTGTGGGCGGAACGTCTTTGAGATGCGCCGTCTGGCGACGCCGCGACTTGCGTCCGCCTTCGGCGACCGCGCCAATGGGCGTCTCAACCTGTTCAGGTTCCGACACGGACGGCTGGGCTAGATGCGCGGTGCTCAACGGCGGCTCCTCGTGAGTCAAGCGGGGACGCGGTAATCTGGGCGGGTTCGGTAACCGGCGAGTCGACCGATTCGCTCACCACCCCGCTCGCCTGCGACGCGCGTCCCAGCGCCGCAACAGCGAACACCAAAGGATACAACTTTTCGTAGTACCACAGTTTGGCGAAATACAGTCCGATCGGGGTCGGCTCCGAATGGGCACCAGTTTCAACCGCCCGGATGAGCCAGTCAAGTCCCAACCGCAACGCGATGCGATCCTCGGCATTTTCCCCGGTTTCCGCGGTTTTCCCGGTCTCTCCGCATTCCCCGGTGTCCCCGGTCTCCCGGATCTCTCCGAATTTCGAGTTTTGAGCGTTGGGCACGCGGGACACGTTTCCTACACGTGACGCTGCCAACGCTTCGACCGCCAGCGACATTTCCTCCACGGCGATCGAATCGGGCTTCGCCACGGCGTCGCGAATCCAGCCCGCAAGCCATTTCAGCCCTTTCCGCGACCGCGGGTCGGCTCCGCGCCCCGTCTCGCAATACGCCAGCACCACTTTCGCGGTGCCGTAGAGCGGGTTTTCTTCGCCTTCCAGATGCTGATTGCCGAACCAGAGCGGAATCCAAGCCCCGTCCGCACGCTGCTGGTTGCCCAAGTAATTCCAACCGGCTCGTTGCGCCCGGGCCACGCGCCGCCCCATGACCGAGTCCCAGATTCCAAACGGTTCCCAGGCCTTGAGCGCCCGTAAAGCGTGCGCGGTGAGATCGGCGCCCGATCGATCGAATGGCAATCGGCCCCAGCCCCGGCAGAAAGTGGGCCAGCCACCATCGTCGTTTTGGAGGCCGAGCAGCCAATCGATTCCCTGCCGCGCTGAAGCGTCAATTCGGTCGACGGTCTCAGGGGTCAGTCGAGTTCCCCGCCGCCACTCGGCGAGCGCCAGCAGGGCCCCGGGCGTGTCGTCCGCATCCGGGACCGCCCCACTGAGATCGGTCCAACCCCAGCCGCCCGGGTCGGCGCCGGTGAAGGGATGCCGCTCGCGATGTTGGCACTCGAGCAACCATTCCCGACAGGCTTTCCACCGCGAATCGTCCGTGACGGCATCGGCCCATTGGGGCTCGCCCGCCGCCAAGGCGACCGTCGCCAAGCCTGTCAGCCACGTCGCGAGATTGACATCGATCGGCCAACTTCCGTCCGCCAGTGCCGACTCGCGGAGGAACTTCAGGCCGCGCTGAGCCACGGGGTGGCGTGACCGGCCCGTCCCCGCGAGGCTCATCACGACGAAGCTGGTCAGCGGGATCGCTTCCAGGTAGCCACCGCTCGCGGGCTGCATCCGTTCGAGCACGGTGAGGCTCGCCTCCACTCGCGATTGTCGAAACCAGCGAATCAGCGGATTCCACGGCGGCCGCCGAAAAAAACGCAGTTGTCCGATCGCGACCAGCGCGGGCACAGCGTAGCTGACGACCGGCATTCGCAGAAAGCGATACCAGGATTGCGGAAAGGATGCCAGTTCGAACGGCAGCGGTGACACTTCGCTCCAGGGCGTGAGGCCTGCCAACGCGCTGTTCGCGAGGATCGGCACCGCGAACGTCTTGTCCCGACCGTATCGCCGGCGCAGTCCCGTCAACCCCTGTTTGCCATCGATGTATTGAACGGCAGCCGCCATCAGCTCGGAGTACCGCTCCGCGTGTCCCGCCAACGTGAACGCGGCTCGAACCAGCATGGTCGTCGCGATGTTGGACAAGCTGCGATCGGTATCGCCCCAGCCACCGTCGGAGTTCTGCCGCGTTGCCAGCCACGCGATTCCACGTTCGATACGCGCGCGATCCGCCGCGTGTTCCGGGGCGTCCTGATCCGCGGCCAACACGAGCGCGCTGACCGCGGTCGCCGTCGAGAGCGCCGAAGTGGATAGTTCACCGACCCAGTGGCCAGCGCTTTCCACGCGTGTGGCTAGCAAGTCGCGACGCGCTTTATCGAGCGCAGCGAGCAATCGTTCGCGGGTCACCCCAGTTTCGCTCACGCTAATGGCCATAACGTACCCTTGCCGCCCTCTCATTCGTGCGGGGCTGCCGACGGCGATCATGTCCCGGTTGCCGCAGCGGATCGCTATGGTAACTCGGGCCCATGGCAGGGAGAACGCCCGGGCGAATTATCGTCGGCCACCGGTCTCCATTTCCCTCGGGGTGCCCGACCGCGTTGGGGCGTGTTATTCTCTGATCGTCTGGTGGCGAACGAGTTTCCCGTGCGCCTGTCTTCGCTTCGCCACGCTGAACTGATGCCGCGACCCGCCCTATGACGCTCAAGATCCTCGCCCTGGAAACATCCGGTTTGTACGGCTCAGCGGCGCTGGCGGAAGACGGCCAGTTGATTGCCGAAGCGACCTTGGAGCCGCCCTCACGCAGCGCTCAAGGACTCGCGCCGCTGCTCGACCGCTTGCTGCGGAACGCCGGTTGGAATCCACGCGACGTTGGGTTGGTCGCGGTGGTGGATGGTCCGGGTTCGTTCACCGGTTTGCGCGTCGGTTTGACGACCGCCAAGTTGTTCGCCTACGCGAGCGGCGCGAGCGTGCTGGGTGTGAACACGTTCGCCGCGATCGCCTGCGCGGCACCGACGACGACGCCGCCGCCGACGACGACGGAGAACTGCCGGCTCGTGATGGTCGCGGACGCCCAACGCGGCCAGTTACTGACAGCTCGCTGGCGGCGAAACGCCGCAGGCGATTGCCAGGAGGAATCACCACCGAGCTTGTTGGATGTCGACCGTTGGCTGTCGAGTCTCTCGGCAGAGGACGTGGTCGCTGGCCCGGCGCTCGCCATGGGCCGCCCGAGACTCGCCGATTCCCTGCCGGCGGGCGTCCGTACGTTGCCGGAAAGCCATTGGATGCCAACCGCCGCGACCGTCGCTCGGCTGGCCTGGCACGATTTCCAGGCGGGGCGGCGCGACTCGCTTTGGTCGTTGGTTCCCCGCTACCATCGCCCCAGCGCCGCTGAGGAAGTCAAAGGCGCCCTAGCGACGGCGTCCGCGACCGTGTCGGTGGACCCTCCCCCGCGCCCCTGACGGTTGGTGAGTTGTCCGTATGCCGGCAATTTTCTTGTCGCCGGCCTGGATACCGGGAGCTTGGGGCGAGGCGCAAGAGCGGGGCGCGGCAAGGCCCGTTTGTCGGCGTTCAAGCGACGAAGCAGGGGAGGCAGGGGAAGCCGACGTGGCATTCTGGGCACTCCGCGAACCGCATAGACATTCGCCCGGCCCTCCCAGGTCCCTAAAGCCCCAGGCATAAAGGTTTACCAACGGTTTGTGAACCGTCACACGGTCCTGCCGATAGTGCAAGAACTGCCCTCGTTGTTCGTTCCATAGAGTTTTGACCGCGATCACGTCCGGTTCTCGGTCTGGTCGTGCCCTTTCAGGGCGAGGGATCTTGGTGGGCATTTCTACCCAGGGCGGCGCGTCGCGGCTCCGCCGCGACGCTCTGCCCTGGGCTATTTTGTAATTGCCCCTACGGGGCGTTAGGACGATCGGATCGCGTCGACCGGGCACCGAACAGACCGCCATGCCCATAAGAACTGCCATGCCCCGGCGAAACCGCG
>CAIXSC010001042.1 GCA_903921945.1 uncultured Planctomycetaceae bacterium | reverse complement strand
CCCGCGAATCACTCCACCGGGACCGGCTTGGGACGCGCCGGCACTTCCCCCAGATTGCGATGAGCCACCAATTCGGCGCAAATGCTCACGGCGATCTCGGGAACGGTCTGCGAGCCGATGTCCAAACCCACCGGCGCGTACACCTGCCGCAACGACTCGACAGGAACCCCTTCCTGCCGCAAGTCGTCGAATATCAACTTGATTTTCCGCCGACTACCAATCAGCCCGACATACCGCGCGCCGCGATTCGCCAGGTAATACAAGGCCCGCTCGTCGTGACCGTGACCGCGTGTCACGATCAAACAGTAGGTATCCGGAGTGACATCGAGCGCCGGCAGAACCTGCTCGATCGGCCCATGGATCCGCCGCTCCACCCGCGGAAACCGAGTCGCGTCGGTGTAGTCGGCCCGGTCGTCCACGATCCATACGGCGAAATCCAGATCGGCGGCCATTTCGGCGACCGCCTTTCCCACATGGCCGCCGCCCACAATCACCAACCGGCACCGGGGAAGGATCGGCAGGTAGGCCACCCCGCGAGTCGCGTAGGGCCGCGGTCGACCCGCGATTGGCCGCAACGTCTCGCAGACCCGTGCGGGAAACGACTCGGGCCCGCCTAACACGGCGTTGTCGTCGCGATCGGCGCTCGGCGCCCCGCCAGCGTTAGCCCCCGTCAGGTCACTTTCGCCAGCCGCGATCGCCGACCCCGTAGGGCCGTTCAGCGCGGCGACGGCCCGGTCACGGGAATCGAACAAGAAGAGCGCGGGGGCCGCAAGTCCACTAGCTTCGGAGTCGAAGACGGCCGCTTCCGTGACGCCGTCTCCGCCGTCGACTTGCCGAGCCAACCGCGCGAAGTAGCCACGCGACGCTTCGTCCACGACAGGCCAAATCACCACCAGCATCCGGCCGCCGCAAATCAATCCGTCGTCCCAGCCGTAGTCGCTGTCGAGCTGGAAGGCGGCGATCAACGGACGGGCGGCGTCGAGCGCGCCGATCGCGCGCCGCTTCACCTCCGCTTCGACACACCCGCCACCCAAAGTTCCTGCTTGCGAACCGTCGGGAAAGACCAACATGGTCGCGCCCGCCTTTTGCGGCGTCGACCCGCGAGTTTCCACCAAACGGCAATAAGCAAACGGCCGAGCGGCAGCCAAGGCCGACTCAAGCTGCGGCACCAAATCACGCATCAGACCGGTTCCATTACCTGCAACACCGTGCGGACAACCAAGTCTTTTACTCGCGGACGATAGTCAACCATGTGCGGAGCCACGAGGTGCGCCCGGAGATCGTCGAGCGTCTCCCATTGCTCGACCACCGTTACCGTGTCAGGCCGGAGCGGCATCTGCGCCGCCAATCCCGTTTCCAGATCGACAGCGGGACCGTAGACAAGACAGCCTTTCTCGGCATGGACAAGCGGCACGATTCGATGGAACTCGCGGAGGAATTCCGCACGCTTTCCAGGCTGCAATTCGATCGTTGCGATCACATGGATCATCAGTTCCTCGCTTGCTCGGGGGCTACTCGTTGACTCGCGGCTGTTGGCCAGCTGTTCGTCGGCTAATCGTCGGCTAATCGTCGGTTACTTGGCGGCTGCTAGTCGGCCGCTCGTCGGCTGTTCGTGGTCTCCAGATGCTGGGAATCTTTATGTGTGGCCTATCCGGCGACGGGCAGTCCGAGCGCCTGACGTTCACCCGCCTCCAGCAGCAGCTGGCAGCGTTCCGCGTCGCGGTAGTATTCCCGCCGTTCCAGCATGCTCGCGGCGTCTTCGTCCAACACCACGCAGACGTGAGGGTGCATCTGCAAAGCAGAGGCGGTGTTGCTGGCGGTGATCGGCCCTTCGACCATTCCGCGAATCGCCTCGGCCTTTCCTCGACCGGCCGCCACCAGTAGGCACTGGCGGGCGTCCAGGATCGTCCCCACGCCCATGGTTACGGCGAGTCGCGGCACCAACGCTTCGCTGCCGAAAAATCGCGCATTGTCGCGGATGGTTTCGCGCACCAGCGACTTCAGCCGAGTGCGGCTGGCGAGCGACGAACCGGGCTCGTTGAAGGCGATGTGGCCGTCGGAACCGATCCCCAGCAATTGCAGGTCGATGCCACCGGCGGCACGAATCCGCGCTTCGTACGCGGCGCAGGAAACCGCGAAATCCGTCGCCAAGCCATCGGGAACGTGGGTGTGGTCGGGAGTCACATTAACGTGGTCGAACAGCTGCCGCTGCATGAAAAAGCGGTAGCTCTGCGGATGGTCGGGGCCAAGACCAGCGTACTCATCCAGGTTGAAGGTGGTGGCGCGGGAAAAATCGAGCCCCTCGTCGCGATGCAGCCGGATCAATTCCTGATACGTGCCAATCGGCGAACTTCCGGTCGCGAGCCCCAGCACGCACGAAGGGTTGCTGCGCAGCAACGCGGCGATGAATCCGGCGGCTCGTCGGGCTACGGATCCGCTGTCCTGTTCGATGATGACCCGCACAATCTTCCTCCCGCGTCTCGTTAGCCTCCGTCCGCTCGACCGGCGCCGGCGGCGAAAACGCGTTTTAGAGCAAAATCGGTGGAAAACCAACCGGCCTCCCCCGGACTCGTATTGTCTTGGACCCCGGGGTCGGCGATATACTCCCGCCCCCGCCGGCGTCCGCCGGCTCCAGTTGGCAACAAGGAGGTTTGGCCATGCGTTCAATCGCGATCATCAATCAAAAGGGCGGCGTCGGAAAAACAACCACCGCGGTGAATATGGCCGCCGCGCTGGCGGAAGCCGGCCAACGGGTCTGCGTGATGGACCTCGATCCGCAGTCCCACGCGTCGCTTCATCTAGGCGTGACACTCGGCGAAAACGATCTGTCCATTTATGACGTTTTGACCGGCGACGCGTCGCTGGCCGACGTGCGGCGAAAGGTGTCCGAGCGGCTGTCGATTGTTCCCGCCCACCTCAATTTGGCCGCCGCCGAAATGGAACTGGCGGGCGAGGTTGGCCGCGAGGTGATTTTGCGCGACAAACTGGCTCGCGACCTGCAGGACGAAGCGGGGTCGGCGTTCGATTTCCTGATCGTCGACTGCCCGCCGTCGCTCGGCGTGCTCACCCTGAACGCCCTCACCTCCGTCGACGAGGTGTTCCTGCCGCTACAACCGCACTTTTTGGCCCTGCATGGGTTGAGCAAGCTGTTGCGAACCATCGAGATTGTCGCCAGCCGACTCAATCCGACCTTGCGACTGACCGGTGTCGTGTTGTGCATGTTTGAATCGGCGACCCGGCTGGCGTCGGAAGTCAGCAGCGACGTCGAGGACTTCTTCAAGCGTCCCGCGCACGCGAATTCCGTCTGGTCGAAGGCTCAGATGTTCACCACACGGATCCGGCGGAACATTCGGCTCGCCGAAGCCCCGAGTTTCGGCCAATCGATCCTGGAATACGCCCCGCAATCGCACGGCGCCGAAGACTATCGGCAACTGGCCCGCGAAATGCTCGGCGTGTCCGCCACGAACTCGGGCAAGACAACCGCCACGGCCTCCGGGATGGGCGTCGGATCGGCCTAGCGCGCGAGCTTGTAGCCTGCGAACATCTAGCCGGCGAACGTTTCGCCGCACGCACGTTTGGCCGCACGAACGATTGGCCGGGGAACTTCCAGTCCCCGAGCCTATGGCCCGCGAGCGTTTAGCCGCTAATACGCGATCAGGTTGCGTG
>CAIXSC010001041.1 GCA_903921945.1 uncultured Planctomycetaceae bacterium | reverse complement strand
GGAGCGATCAGTGCCTGGCACGAATTCGGTTCTGGCGGAGCGATCAGTGCCTGGCACGAATTCGGTTCTGGCGGAGCGATCAGTGCCTGGTACAAATTCGGTTCTCCTCGCGTTATAAATCCTGTTCCCGTCGGATATTCTCCTCACGCTCCCGGCCATTCATGAAACGACGACGTTTTCTTTTTCTTTTGGCGGCGTCCGGAATTGTTTCTCCTCCTTGGGAACAGCATGATGCCAGCGTCGCCCAGGCCGCCAGCGGCTTGGCCAGCGTGACGCTCGCCAAACGCGCGCTCGGCGCCGACGTGTCGATCACGGCCTGCCATGCTCAGCGGTCGCGGGCGGAAGCGGCGATCGTCGCGGCGTTTGACGAGTTGGAAACGATCGAGCAGGCGATGAGCCTCTACCGGCCCGACAGCCAGCTATCGCGGCTCAATCGCGATGGTCGGATCGACAACCCCCATCCCTATCTGGTGGAGGCGTTGAGCTTCGCTCAAGATCTTTCGCGAATAACTCGGGGCGCCTTCGATCTCACGGTGCAACCACTGTGGGAACTGCGCCATCGGGCCAAGCGCGAACAGCGTCGGCTCACCGAGTCGGAATTGGCGGACGCCCGCGCGAAGGTGGGTTGGGAACGCATCTCCGTTTCGGCGAAGCGGGTCGCTTTCGGCTCATCGGGAATGGCGGCGACATTCAACGGCATCGCGCAGGGACTGGCCGCCGACAAGGCGGCGGCCGCCTTAAGGCGTTCGGGTATCGAACACGCCTTGATCGACGCCGGCGAACTACACCCGCTAGGCCGCAACGTGGCGGGGAAGGGTTCGGGGGATGGCTGGACCGCCGGCATCCAGCATCCCCGAGTCGAGGATGCGTATGTGGCTCTCGCGCGGCTGGCGGGAGGCCGTTGCCTCGCGACCTCGGGCGATTACGCCACGACGTTTAGCGATGACTTTCTGCACCATCACATTTTCGACCCGCGAACCGGCCAGTCGCCGACGGAATTGGCGAGCGTTTCGGTGGTGGCTCCGACCGCGATGGCGGCCGACGCGCTCTCCACCGCTTGCATGGTGCTGGGTGTGGAACAAGGCGCGGCGTTGTTGCGGCAATTCGAACGGGTCGACGCGCTCTGGGTGCGCAAAGACGGCCGGATACTCAAGACGGAAGGTTTTCCCCTTGAACGCTGAGCAACCACAAACTGAGCAACCGAACGCGAAGCAACCGAACGCGAAGCAATCGCACGCGAAGCAACCGAACGCGAAGCAAGCTCGGCGATTGGTTTGGTCGTTGATCGTGGCGATCCTGACGATGTTCGCCGCCGCTCGTGGCGCGTGGGCGGCCGACGACGTCATTGAGTTCCTTGCGGGAAGCAAGGTCGAAGGTCGCGTTATCAAGATCGACAAAGAGGCGAAGACAGTCGCCTTCGAGGCGAAGTTCGGAGAGAACACGCTGACGCGGGTCTTTCCTTACGGTCGAATCCATGCGGTCACTTATCAAGGAAAACGGTACGTCTTGAATCCACTTCCCGCGCCGGCAGGTTCGACGGGAAATCCCGATTCCGGCGCGGCGAAAACGCCCGGCAACGCTGGCAACCCGAGCGGCTCCTCCGCGGGCAAGTCGGCCGTTCCCGCATTGCGGACAGCGTCGGCGATCAAAACATTGATCGAGGAAGCCGGACGGACGCCCGCGCCATGGTTCGAGGAAGCGAAGCTCGATTACCCAGCGACGCTGGATCTTTCCTGGCCGGAAAAGCCGCCCGGCGGCTGGAACAACCAAACGAATGTCGGCCAGTATTTGTGGGACGTCGTCAATCCCAATCCGAGCCGTTGGGCGAGCGGTGCGCGGTTGGTGCATTACCTGCTGGAAAACCATTCGCCCGACGCGGTTCGCCGCGCTCGTAGTCAACGCGTTCTGGGTGGAATGTATTTCAATCTGTTTCAAGATTACGCCCGGGCCGCCTACTGGTGGCAACGCGCCGGCGTCGTTTTGGGCGAGCCTGAAAGCGTGTCACTCGCCGAATGTTATTTCCGCCTTGGCAACAAAAAGATGGCGCAGGAACTGTTGGTCGATCCCGACCGGCCCCGGGCGAACAATCGTCTTTTCCAGGGAATGGTGAAGCTTTGGGGCGACATGGGGGAACCCGCAAAGGCGCTGAAAATCGCCGACTTGATCCTCAAATCGGGCGGCGAACCGCAAATGACGCATTTGCTCGCCGGCGACGCCTGCCGCGTGTCCGGCCAATACGCGAACGCGATGAAACACTATCAGCAAGCGCTCGACGCGCCCGTCGCTGGCAAGGGGCGGGTCGAACAGACAATCCGACGCGCCCGCGAAAACCTGGAAGCGGTCAAGCTGTTCGAATTGTCCGATCCGCGGCGAGTCCGAGACGGCAAGCATCGATCTTCCAGCCAAGGCTACGAAGGGCCCGTCGAGGTGGAAGTCGAAGTGCAAGCGGGCCGGATCGAGTCGGTTCGCATCGTGCGCCACACGGAGAAACAGTTTTACGCCGCGCTGACCGATGTGCCGCGGCAGATCATTCAAAAACAAGGCGTGAAAGGGGTGGACGCCACCAGCCGCGCGACGATCACCGCCGAGGCCGTCATCAACGCGACCGCTAAAGCGCTGGCCGAAAACGCCCGATAAGGCTCGCTACCTTCCGCCGCGCGACCGTCTCCCGTCCCCAAAGTTCCCGTCCCCAAAGTTTCCGTCTCCAACGGATCGGTACTCCAACGAGCCGGCAGCTGTAGCGCGGCCCCCCCTTTCGCCATTCACTTCGAGCTTGTCTATGACCGCGCGTCTGAAAGTTGTCTCGGCGCTCGTCGCCGTG
>CAIXSC010001040.1 GCA_903921945.1 uncultured Planctomycetaceae bacterium | reverse complement strand
CGATGTGGCAACAGATTGTCTTCGGAACCATGTTGATCGGCGTGGCTGCCATCCTGCTATGGCACCAACGCCGCTGGGAGGCGTCGTCATTACCGGAATCCGGCGCCTCGCATTCCGACTGTCGTCAGCGCCGCCGTCGGCTCTCCTGCTGGCTCATTGGCACGGTCGGCGCGGCGCTCGTCGCGGGTTCGCAACTTCATACGCCGCTGTCCTTCGTGCTGTTCTGGACCGCGATCCTGCTGCTGACCCTGACCCTCGCTGGACTGGGGATCGCCGACTTCTGGAGCACTCGCGAACACGTGCGAACTCTGCACATCGAGCACCGCCGCGAAGCGGAACGGATGCGGGAAGAACTAAAGGCTGATTTCGAACGCTATCGAGCGGCGCGGAATCCTGAACAGGCCCAGTAGCGATTCCCGCACGACCTACCTACGCATCCACAACCTAGGAGCTTTCTATGACGCGGTTGCGAATCGCCGTGTACCCCGGAGACGGAATCGGACCTGAGGTCATCGACCAGACCCTCCGCGTGCTCGACGCCACCGCGCTCCTCGAGTCCGCCGCGGAGAATTCCCGCGAGGCTGGTTCGCCGTCGGCGGGTCGCGCGTTCTCTTTGGACTACGACCGATTGCCGTGGGGTGTCGATTACTGGGAGCGGTGCGGCAAGCTGGTGCCTGACGATTTTCTGGAAACGTTACGGCCGTGCGATGCGATTTTGCTTGGGGCCGTCGGCTGGCCCGCGAAAGTGCCAGACCACCTGACACTGGCTCCACTGGTTCGCATTCGCCAAGCCTTTGACCAGTACGCATGTGTGCGGCCCGCGCGGCTGTATCCGGGTTTGCGGAGCTACCTGGCGGACAAAGGTCCAGCGGACATCGACATGGTGGTGTTGCGGGAAAACTCGGAGGGTGAATACATCGACAATGGCGGCCGGTTTCAACGCGGCACGCCGGCCGAGTTCGCGGTGCAAACAGCGTTGCACACGCGCAAGGGCGTCGAGCGGATCCTGAGGTACGGTTTCGAACTGGCTCGCGGGCGGCGCCGTCGACTGACGATGGCGACGAAGTCCAACGCCCAGCGATACGCTTACGTGATGTGGGATGAAATCCTAGAGGAACTGGCGCCGCAGTATCCCGATGTCGCGGCGGAACGCCAGCATTGCGACGCGGCGCTGATGAACATGGTGCGGTGGCCCGAACGCTTCGATGTCATCGTGGCCTCGAACCTGTTCGGCGACCTGCTGACCGATTTAGGCGGCCTGCTGGGCGGGGGCCTGGGGCTCGCCCCAAGCTGTAACGTCAACCCCGAGCGGACCTTTCCATCGATGTTTGAACCGGTTCATGGCTCGGCCCCGGACATTGCCGGTCAGGGGATCGCCAACCCGATCGCCGCGATCCTCAGCGCCGCGATGATGCTCGACCATCTTCGATTGCCGGCCGCCGCCGAACGGATCCGACGCGCCGTCGAACGCACGTTAACCGCCGGCCATCGAACGCCAGATCTCGGAGGGAGGCTGAAGACGTGCCAAGTGACCGATCGGCTCATCGAGTCCCTGGCGGATTAGCGTTGGTCCGCTGAACCGATCGACAACCCGCTTTACAGGCTCGTTCCCGCGCGGTCCGATACGCGCCGCGTTGCGCCGCCGATTCGCGCGGCTTCATGTTCCCGGTTTTCAGGAGTTGTCTCCATGCTCAAGCTGTTCGTAGCATTGACGTGTTGTTTTGTGGTTGCCGCCATCGCCTCCCAGCCCGCCTCGGGCGAACAACCGGGAGGCGCGAAAGCGGCTGACAAAGCCGAAAAGGCCGGGGAGAAATTGCTCCGGCATGTGGTCCTCTTCCAGTTCAAAAAGGAAGTAACCGCCGCGCAGGTCCAGGAAGTGGTGGACGCGTTCCGCGCGTTGCCAAGCAAGATCGACGCGATCCACAGCTTCGAGTATGGCACGGATGTGAGCGTGGAAAACAAGGCGGCCGGCTTTACCCATGGCTTCCTCGTAACGTTCCGCGACGAGAAGGGCCGAGATATCTACCTGCCGCATCCGGCCCACAAGGACTTCGTCAAGCTGGTTGGACCGCGAATCGAAAACGTTTTGGTTTTCGACTATTGGTCGGCGAAGTAACCAGCGGCAATGTTGGACGCACGATTTCGTCCTGTGGAGAATTGCCGATCTTCATCCGTCCCGATTTGTGCCCATCCGGGGGTTGCAAACTCGATCGACCTCGGATGGGCTTGCCACGGCTTGCACCGGTCACCGTGGATGGAAGGATCGGAATGAGGCTCGGAGCAAGGCGGGACTTGTTTGCCCCTGTTGGACTTCCTTTCGGCGTTGGTCCGCCTGAAACTCAGCGTCGGTCCGCCTGAAACTCGTCCCCGTGGCCTGAGGTGTTGGCTGCTCGCAGATTGAGAACTGCTTGGGTGCCGACGAGCGTCCCGGCCGGACCACGGGCGAGCACGAGCGGAGCAAGGACGTTCGACAGGTGCCACGAGCTGCGGATGATCGACGTTTCTCCCCCTGGGGTACCGTCGACAGACGGATGCGGGTGAAGGCCTCGCTGTCTTTCTCGCCGGTGTCCTACGGGCCCGCCGATTCCCGGACGTGGGCCGGCATACGCGCGATGTCGAGGTTTTCGATCCAGTCGGCCGGTGGTTGGTATGCCGTCGTCTGTTGGCAGCGGAGATCGCCGGCGATAAGCATTATCAGCATCAGCAGCAGCAGTGACTGTATCAGTATCGGTATCAGTATCAGTATCGGTAGCAGTATCGGTATCAGTATCGGTATCGGTAGCAGCAGCGACTGGTCCGCTCGCCATTGGCCGGTCAACTCCGACGACGGGCAACAGCAAGTCTTGAAGTGCCCGTGGACGTCACCTACTCGATTCCATCGACGTAGACTTCGGGGCCATGCGCCGTCAGGTGCGAGCTTCGCGGTTTTGGTCGGTGCGTCGATACCTCCGGCCGCTCGTTGCGTAAGCTGGCCGCGACGGTGTCCGCTGGCTTACGCACGTGGCGATCCACGGAGTAGATACCCGGCAGCGTCGCCATGCCTTGGTTTGTTGGGATAGTCGGCCCCGTGATCATGGCGAAGAGGCTGCTCATTTGTTGGCGCCGGGTTTCTCGCCTGCCGGGCCTCATGCCACTGGAGCGACGGGATTTTGGTTGTACCCGAGCGGCTCTTGGGGCCTTCACAGTCGCGGCCGTTCCGGCGACGAAAACCGGGCGTTCAATACGGTCGGGGAATCGCACACCGTCGAGTGGTTCTATCGTCGTTGGCGATACCCAGCTATGGGTGGCCTTTCGTTTCGTCGGAAATGGCCCGTACTCCCGCTACAACCCGCCCCGCCGGCGTTCGCCACCCTCGGGCGGTGAACGCCCGAGGCCGGCGGTCGGCCGGCGGTCGGGACCCTTCGGACAAAACCGTTAGACTGTCCTACGAAGATTGCGTGTACGGATGAGCGGTTTGTCGGCTCTTCTTTCCGTTCCGTTTTTGTGACTCCTTCTGGCTCGCCAGGGTGCTCTCGTCATCAACACTCCGGCCCACGAATGGCGGACGCCAACACTGCGTTGGCATGACGTAAAGCTATAGCCTCCATTATTTTACGGATCGCACGGTGGGCGTTCTGCGAGGAATGTCACATGGCCAACCCGGCCGCTGGCCATTGGGCCATCCAAGGTAGACAGTCTAAGGCTAAATTCTTTGGGTTTTTTGGGCCCGCTTGGCTCGAAAATCGCCAGGATTGGGTGGCGTTTGAGGGGCAAACGGGATTCGTTCGCTGTGCCGCAGCCCAGAAAATGGCGAGGACTGCGCAGTAGGAAGCCTTAAGTCACTTTATTTTACCCAGTTTAATTCATGCCCCCCCTGTAGATGTGTTTCGCTTGGGCGGTTTCTTGGGTGGTGAGCCCCAAAGCGCGCAGCAAAAGCTAGGGCCGTCCATGGACACGCCTTTTGGGTGGTTTTCGTTTATCTCTCAAGCGGTCGCTGTAGCCGGTCGGTGTCCCTGCGTCCGAGTCGCCGAACGCCAAGCAAGTTGGCCCGACCGCTTGCCGTCGCTATCGAGTCGGCGGACTCTCGTCTGCCACGAAGCGTCGACAATCGCAGCGCATCGCAGCAGCGACCTCCGCCAACCACCGGAAACGACGTGCAATGGCCTCCACCGCATCCGACCACCGTGCCGCATCCAATCCAAAACGCGACCATGCAGCCGGCAACTCAACGGGGATTTCCAAGGCGGGCGTCTTCAACGCCGCTTTGTGGCCAACCGACGCGACATTGGCCTCAAGCCAGTCCATGTAGACGTCGAGCGGTAGCCGGTTGAACAACGGCGAACTCTTCGCCGCTTTGGAAGGATCGACCGAAGAATCCGTGTCGATTACCGCCGCTTTCTTGGGAGTGTCGTCGGCATCGCTGCCCCTTTCAGCCGCCCCCTCACGGTCCAATGCCTCGCAATCCGCAGCCTCGCAATCCGCAGCCTCGCGATCCGCGGCCTCGCGATCCGCAGCGTTGGAGGCCGCAGCATCGCGATCCACTGTGTTGGAGGCCGCCGCGGAGCGGTCCGCCTCGGACGAGCCCTCCGTCGGGCGATCTTCCATTTGTGCAGTGGCTACAGGCGAGTCCGCCGTTGGGGAAGCAACCGAACTGCGCGAATCATTCGCGTTCCATTCGCCAGCGAGCCAATGTCCTTCGCCGTTTCGACGAGCATGCGCCGCCGTGAACCGCGAATTCGCGAGATCTTTCGCGAGCCCGACTCGCATTGGCAGCGAATTGATCTGCAAGCTCGTCACAAGCCGCTGTTCGCTATCTTCCAATTCCACGGAACTGAACCGCTCGCCAAAGAAATGACCGCGGACACCATCCTCCGCGTTCGCCGCCCTCGCGATCGGCTCCTTGAGCATGATCATCAGCCAACTGATGCTGCTCAACCGCTGTCGCAACTCGGCCAACTTCTTGCGCTTCGAAAGCCACTCTTTCAGCGGTTTTTTCCCGATCTCCGGCTGAAGCTCGAGGCACCGCCGCGACATTCGAAACCAGCGACGAATGACCTGTTCGTCGGTCAGCTTCGCCGCCAAGTCAGGACGATTCCGAAGCACCGCGTGGAACTCGTTGTCGATCACCGCAAAGTCGGTGACGTCGATCGTGAAAAACTCGGCGATCGCCCGCAAACGCTGGGCGATCCATTGCTGGCGGTGGTCGAGTTCCAGTCCGCCAGCCGTGCGATCGCGTAAAGAACTTCGTCGAACGCATCGACTACTGCAGTGGTAAGTGCCGACTCGCTTCTCATCGATAAGCTGTCGGCGCGTACTACGGGGCATGGGGAAGTCTCCTTCTCCCTCAGAACATGCCCCACGCACGAAATCGCTTTTTCAGTCCAAGACGAGGCGAAAGCCAAGCGTAAGCGAACTCGAAGTCCAACAGCCCTGACCGCCGTTGATCCTCGCCACGCCTACCACCAAGCTTCCGGCCCTTGAAGATTCTTCGTGGCGTCCCACAGTTAGGCCAGAGCGCGCGCGAAGTTTTTTGGAGTTTTTCTGGAGCAATCCACTCAATGCAAAACGCGATTGCTCTCGGGTTTCCTGAATCATCCAGGCTAGTGATTGAAAGCAAACTCGGCGGAGTTCACCAGTGCCCACAAAATGTCTTCGGCAGCCTGCCCCGGGCCAGCGGATTGTTCGGCTTGCCGCCACGCGTCCGCGAATCGCGGCAACTCAGCCGCGTCGGGAAAACGTGACAGGGTCGCGAGAAACAGAATCCGCACTCGCTCTTCCGTGTCGAGCCACGGCGCGCCCAAAGCCGCCGCCAACCCGCCGCGACCCGCTTTGGTCGACTCCGCGAGAAACGGGCCGTTGAGCAACGTGAGCGTTTGCGGGATGCCGGCCGAATAGTCCGCGCGAGCTCCAACGAGCGGCGGAAACCGGGCGAGAAAATCGACTCGCCGTGGATCGGTCAATGGACCATTGCTCGCCGCCACCAAGGGATTCGCGTTGTCGGGCCCCATGGTCGCGTCCGCGGAAGCACCCCGAGGCCGCAACATCAGCAACGCATCGTACAGTTGATCGGCGCTCAGCGGCTTCGGTTCCATACGGGCAAACAACGCGACCGCCGCGTCCGAATCCGTGGAAGAGGATGGCGAGCTGCCTGGGGCGGGCGAATCCGCGACCGCGCTTGATAACTGATAGGCTCTCGTCCGCGTGAGCGTGCGGTACAGTTCTCGCAGATCGAAGCCGGTCGCCACGAAATAGTCAGCAATGGCTTCCAGCACCTCGGGATGGCTTGGAGGATTTCGCGGCCCTAAGTCGTCCACCGGTTCGACCAAGCCGCGACCAAACAGTTGCGACCAAACCCGATTGACGGCAGCTCGGGCAAGAAACGGG
>CAIXSC010001039.1 GCA_903921945.1 uncultured Planctomycetaceae bacterium | reverse complement strand
GCGACCACCCGCGAGCGCGAACCTGCCGGCGGGGTCGAATTCGCAGCATAGCAGCGGCGCCGAGTGTTTGAATTCCGAGACGACACGGTGTTTCGCGGGATCGATGGCCATGGTGGATTTCACAGACTCATTTGTCGCGCCGTAGTTAAGAAAGCACTTCGGCAATCGGGCGAGCGGCCGGGTCGGCGACGGGATTGGACTGGCCACCGACATGGTACATCTGATTCGAATCGATCCCGAGCGCTCGCAGGTAGGTGTGGAACAGGTCGCCCAGCTTGACTTGCCCACTCTTGACCTCGGTTCCCTCGTCGTTCGTCGCGCCATAGACGATACCCGATTTAACTCCACAACCGGCCATCGCCATGCTCCACGCGCGTCCCCAGTGGTCGCGGCCGCCCAGGTTGTTGATTTGCGGCGTACGTCCCATTTCGCCCACAGCGACCACGAGCGTGTGTTCCAACAATCCACGTTCCTGGAGATCGTCGAGCAGCGCGATGAACGTGCGATCGAATTCCGCGCAGCGGATTTGATGCCAGTAAAAGTTGTCCTGATGGGCGTCCCAATCGAAATGCACGACGCGCACACAGCTAACCCCGGCCTCGATCAGACGCCGGGCCAGCAAGCAGTGCTGGCCGAATTCGTGGCGCCCGTAACGTTCGTGATTCGCATCCGTTTCCTGTTCCAACGCGAACAGGTCCGAGCGGCGCATGAGCGCGCGAGCACGCTCAAACGAGGTGTCGTGGCCGTTGATCGGGGCGGCATCGCGGCCTCGGCGAAAGCGAGCATCCGCGGCTTGCCGAGCCCGCTCCGCCGCCGCAAGCGTTGCGGCTGAAACCGCCGCCGGAGACGCTAGATTGGCGGGCGGTCGATTGTTCACAATCTTGACCGCCTCGTACCGAGCCCCAAGGAAACCAGCGTCGCCGACATCGGTGTACGCTTTTGGCGCATCGCGACGGATGCTGATATAGCCTGGAAGAATGTCATCCGGGCGTTCGAGCAACTTGGCCACCGCCGATCCAAGCACGGGATAGCCGGTCGCCACCCGTCCCGCTTGCAACGCGTAATGTCCTTGAAAATGGTCACCGATTCCGGAATTCACCCCCCGCAGCACCGTCAAGCGGTGGATGTTCCGGGCGCAGTGCGGCAACAGTTCGCCGATGTGCGTTCCGGGCACGGATGTCCCGATCGCCCGATAAGGACCGCCCGTCTTCGCACCCGGCTTTGGATCCCAGGTTTCCAATTGGCTTGCGCCACCCGATTGAAACAACAGCAACAGTTGGCGTCGCTTGCCGCCCGGCGATAGCGCCGGTGTGGAAGCCGCCGACGCCATGGGTGCGGGCGCTGACAACCCAGTGTCGCCAACAGCCGCGATCGCCGCCGCGCCCGCCGCTTGCGCGAGAAGCTGTCGCCGCGTCCACCCTTCGCGTTCCGTAGCACTCAAGTTACTTTGCGACATGCGGGTCGTTCCCTACTTTGGCTTTCGGCTTTTTACGGGCTACTACTTGGTGCGTCATCGGCGGAGTTCCCCGCGAGGTACCCGCGAGGTCTCCACGAGTCATCCGCGAGTTAT
>CAIXSC010001038.1 GCA_903921945.1 uncultured Planctomycetaceae bacterium | reverse complement strand
GAGCATGACGGAGTACTCGTCGACTACGGCGGCGATTCCCTGGAGGCATTGTGGGGAGCGCCACTCGTGACCCCTGACCACGCTCTGCAAGCCTGCCGTGCGGCGATCGCCATGCGGAGGCGGTTGCCCGCGCTCAGTGACGCTTGGCAAGAGCGTCTGGGACAACCAACGGAGATTTCAATCGGCATCAACAGCGGCTTGGCGCAGGTCGGCAACATCGGCTCGCGAAGGAAATTCAAATATGGCGCCTTTGGAACCACGGTGAATTTGGCGAGCCGCATTCAAGGCGCGACCAAGCATCTTGGAGCATCAATTCTCGCTTCGCACTCCACCGTCCAAGCAGCCAAAGGCGATTTCGCGTTTCGCCGGCTCGCGACGGTCCGCACGGTTAACATCATCGAACCGGTCGAACTGTATGAGATGGTTCCCGAGCGAACTCCCGCCTGGGACGACCTGCGGAAACGCTATGAGTTGGCTTATTCGTTGTTCGAACGAGGCCGTTTCGTCGAGGCGATGGGGCACCTGGGAAAACTGTTCGCCGATTTTCCCAACGACGACCCTACGAGAAAGTTGCTGCAACGCAACGTCGCGATGCTGGGAACTCCGCAAGGCTCGTTCGACCCGGTATGGAATCTCGACGCCAAGTAGCGGTCGGTGGATCCCCGACACGGACCTTGCCGTCATCCACCCCCACGCCCCAAACCAATGCCAGCGACGACTTCATCCGTTCCTGATGGAGATTGTAGCCTGGAACGTCTTATGTTGACCTAGGCGGCCATCTCTAGAACATCCGGTTGAAGGACACCTGGATTTCAGCGTCGAATTGCTGATCGAAGGCGCCCCGGAGCGGCGCCACGCCGGCGATGCGCAGATTTGACATTTCGGTCAATTGAAAGTGCAAGCCAGCCGTGGCATTGAGCACGTCCAATCGATTGGCGATGTTTCCAAAGCGAGGCGTGAAGTCGAGATTTCCCGGCGCGGTCACGATATCGGCGTCTTGCAGCGTCGACGTATAGTGCAACTCGAGGACCGAAGCCACGCCACGCAAACCCGAGTCGGTTTCTTCACGGTACAACCAGCGGCCGACTGAGAAATCCACGATGAGCAAGTTTTGCTCGGTGAACTTACCTTCGGGCAGTAGTGCCGAGTCGGACTCGATTCGATTACCCGTCGTCGCGAAATCCAACTGCAAGTAGGACTGGAAGAACCAGTCATCGTTCGGAGCCGTCATGAAACCAATGAACGGCATGAGATGGATCGCGTCGGTGTTGATCGTGAATTCGTCGCCATTGAGCCGACCCGTGACATCCGGCGACGTCGGCAATCCCAGTCCCATGCCGGCGGTCATTGCCGTCGTCTCGTCGCGGTACAATAGCCGCTTGTAGAACAACGCGACATCGCCGAGATTCTTAACGTCGTACGCGATCGGCGATAACGCGTTGGGGTCTTGCATGTTCTCGTACCCGATGAATGGCAGGCGGAATTCCACCGAGTTCCATTCGTCGCCGAACGTCTTTTCCAGACCGACCGTGTACATGTCAATGTTGCCGCGGCGCTGCACCGAACCGCCCAGGAAACTGGGAATCACGGTTTCCTGAGCGTTCTGGAAGCCATTGTAGAGAAAGAACACCCGATCCGTCGGCAGCGGCCGCGTGTTCTCTCCGATCTTGAAACTTCGGCCCAACGCGAAAGGGAGATCCG
>CAIXSC010001037.1 GCA_903921945.1 uncultured Planctomycetaceae bacterium | reverse complement strand
TGGCCGTCCCCGATGCGGTGCCATCGGCGAGCGACACGAGTGCAAGCTCCCCCAACGCCGCGCCGATCCTGGAAGCGGGCGACGCCCTGTCGACCATAGAATCGTCGCTCGACACGGACGAAGCGACCGATGCGTTTGCCAGTGAGCTGGACGATGTTGATCAGGGATCCGCGGTCGAAGAAGGCGACGAAGATAGCCAAGATGACGAGGATAGCCACGACGACGAGAGCCTCGATGCGGACGGCACTGCCGAGGACGGCACAGGCGAGGACGAAGGCGACGAACTCGCGTTAGCGGACGAAGCCGGTCATGCCGATGCGGCCGACCAAGCCGTTCAGGCTGATGATGGCGCGACGGCGGTCACCACCACGGTCACGCCGAAGGGGATGCGAGCGACCGCGATTCCGCCGCTCAAATTGACCGCTCGCCAACAGGCGCGAGCCGCGGCGCGGGATGCGAAAAAGAAAAAGCGTCAGAAGCTGATCGAGAGCCTTTACAAGGATTACTACAACTTCAAAGAGTCGCTGGCGAAGTTGCCTCCGCATCGGTTGCTGGCGATCAATCGCGGTGAACGCTCGCAAGTTTTGCGGGTGCGTGTCGAGGCCGATCATGTGGCTCTGGAGCGCGAGGCATTGGAGTTGCTGGTCAAGCCCGACCATCCCCATGCTTCGTTCTTGAAGGATTGCGTCACGGACGCCTTGTCGCGGCTGGTCGTGCCCAGCTTGGAACGGGAGGTCCGCCGCGAACTGACGGACAAGGCCGAACGCCATGCCGTCGACGTGTTCATTCGCAACCTGCGAAATCTATTGTTGCAGCCGCCCGTCAACGGCCGCCGTGTGCTGGCGATCGACCCGGGCTTCCGCAGCGGCTGCAAGCTGGCGATTCTCGACGAGTTCGGCAATCTGCTCGATCACGGCACCATTCACATCATCGGCCCCGAGCAACATCGGCAGCTGTGCCGCTCGCGGCTCGTGGAACTGATTCGCAAGTACCACATTTCCGTGCTCGCGATCGGCAATGGCACGGCCTGCCGCGAAACCGAACAGATGGTCGCCGATGTGCTCGGCACCGAACTGCGGGCTGACGGTGTGGAATATGTGATCGTGAACGAAGCGGGCGCAAGCGTTTATTCGACCAGCCCGATCGGCCGGGAAGAGTTGCCCAAGCACGACGCGACCGTTCGCAGCGCCGCGTCCATCGGCCGCCGGCTGCTCGATCCGCTCTCCGAACTCGTCAAGATCAATCCGGCGAACATCGGCGTCGGACTGTACCAACACGACCTGAAGGCGAAGCATCTCCGCGAATCGCTCGACGCGGTCGTCGAGTCATGCGTGAACTACGTTGGTGTGGATGTCAACACAGCCAGCCCCGCGCTGCTGCGGTATGTCTCGGGCTTGAACCAACTCACGGCCCGGCGGCTGTATGAGCATCGGTTGAAGCACGGACCGTTCCACAATCGCGAGGAACTCAAGCGGGTGCCTGGATTCGGCGATGCGACGTACATTCAGTCCGCTGGCTTTCTGAAGATTTACGGCGGCGACAATCCGCTCGACGCCACCTGGATCCACCCCGAAAGCTACGAGGCGGCCCGGAAGTTGCTCGCTCGCATTGACAGCAGCGAGGCGGACTTGGCGCTCGAAGTCACTCCGGCCCGCAAGATCCCAACCGTGGATGCGGCTGGCGGCGAATCGACTTCCGCTGCCAGCTTGGTCTTCGGCGGCAGTGTGGCTCCGCAAGCCGATGATGCGTTGGCAGCCAACCAGCCACCCGCGGCGGACGCGACCAGCGATTCCCAATCACCCGCCGATTCTGAATCGCCTACCGATTCCGAATCGCTTGTCTCCTCCGAGTCACCCGCGGTTGGGGATACGTCGGCTCCGACTTTATCGGACGCGCCCAACTCGGACGCACCTGTCGCGGCGATGCCTGAGACAACCGTTTCCACCGCGTCCGACTCGTTGCCCGTCGATCCGCCCACCATGGAAGCGCCCGCATCCGTGGCCAATCCCAACTCGGGCACGCCCGACGTCCCGGT
>CAIXSC010001036.1 GCA_903921945.1 uncultured Planctomycetaceae bacterium | reverse complement strand
CCGGCTTTGTCGGCTTGTTGTTCGGCGAACAATGCCCCTTCGTGCCGATCTTCGAGCGGCTGGCGGTGCTGTTCGTCCTATGGTGCGTCTGCGTGTGGCTCTGGCGGCAACGGATCTTCGTACGGATCTAAACAAGGCGCCCGCGAACCATGAAACACTTCCTCGTGACAGGCTGCTCGACAGGTATCGGCGCCGCCTGCGCGCTCGACCTGGCGGCACGCGGCCACCGCGTCTTCGCCGGTGTGCGGCGCGACGTGGATGGCGAGCGTTTGCGTTCGCTGTTGCCAGCCGAACCGCCCGGCCGCCATTCGGCCGGGGCGTCCACAAGTTCCTTGGCGAGCGATCCGTCCACACCTGCGGACCGCGTGATCCCGGTGCGGCTTGATGTCACCTCGCCCGCCGCGATCGCCGCCGCGTGCCAGGAGGTTGAGCTGCGGCTGAAGCCGTTCCAGGCGGATGGACTCGATGGCGTGGTCAACAATGCCGGCATCCTGGTGCCCGGCCCGCTCGAACTGCTCTCGACCGACGACCTGCGCCGTCAGTTTGACGTCAACGTTTTCGGAGTCCATGCGGTCACCCGAGCCTTTCTACCGATGCTCCGCCCGACACGCGGACGCCTCGTGCTTGTCGGCTCGATCAGTGGCGTGGTCACACCGCCGTTCATGGGGGCCTACGCCGCTTCGAAACACGCCTTGGAAGCGATAGCCGACGCCTTTCGCATGGAGTTGCGGCCGTGGCGACTCCCCGTGTCGCTGATTCAACCCGACAGCGTCGCGACCCCGATTTGGGACAAAATGGCGGCCGGCACCGAAACCACTTCGCCGGCCAGCGGCTCGTCGGTCGCTCAGGTTTACCAAGAACAGCTCCAGCAGATCGGCGCCGCCGCCCGCTGGATGGGGCAAACCGGCATGGCGCTCGAACGGGTGCTGAAGTCGCTGCGGCACGCCCTGCTGGCCCGTTGGCCCCGCTCCCGGTACCGAGTTGGCCTGCGAACGCACTTGGCGTTGTGGGCCTATCCCCGATTGGCGAACCGTCTGTTCGACCTGTTCATGCTCAGCGCGATGGGACTCGGATGGCGGCGTCCAGCCGTCCCCCGATTCGATTCTTGAACGCAGGCGACCGATACTTTACTAACATGATCATGATGGTTATGATTGCGAACCAAGTTACGGCCAGGCAGGCGGGAGGTGTCCGGTGAGGGGCACGGCTGCGCGGAAACTGTCAGGGAATGTCATGGAAACGCCCGTGTTGCGAGTCATCTCACCGGATCGGGACGAGGAGTCCGAACCGGCCCGTGCTGCGGAGCCGGCGCGGGCTGCGGAATCGGCGTCGAGTCCCCAGGCTGGCGGGCAGCTTGTTTGGACCCCGGAACTGCAGGCGGAGTTGGCGAACTGGAGTCGGCAGCTGGAGTCGGCGACGCCACAGGAAATCTTGCGGTGGGCGGTCGAGCGTTACGCGCCACGATTCACGATGGCGACGGCGTTTGGACCGGAGGGGATGGTGCTGATTCACATGTTGGCGGAGTTCGCTCCGGCGACGCCGATCTTCAATTTGGACACTGGGTACCAGTTCGCGGAGACGCTGGCGCTGCGGGAGCGAGTGTTGGCTCGGTACGGGATGGCGGTGGAGATGCGGCGGCCGGAGCAATCGGTGGCCGAGTACGAAGCCGCGAATGGCGGTCCGGTGTACAAGGCGAATCCCGACAAGTGCTGCGCGGATCGCAAGCTCACCGTGTTAACGCAGAGCGTGGTGGGGATGCAGGCGTGGGCGAGCGCAATTCGGCGGGATCAGAGCCCGGACCGGGCGCAGGCTCCAATCGTCGGCTGGGATCGAAAATTCGGTCTCGTGAAAGTCAGCCCGCTGGCGAACTGGACGAAGCAGCAGGTTTGGAAAACGATCGTGGACCACGACATTCCGTACAACCCGTTGCATGACCAAGGTTATCCAAGCATCGGGTGCTGGCCCTGCACGCGTTCGGTGTTGTTCGGCGAGGACGAGCGTGCGGGGCGGTGGAGCGGTTTTCAAAAGACCGAGTGCGGGTTGCATTCCGTCGACCCGCCAGCCGGTCCAGGGGCCGGTTCCGGCCAGAAGGATCCGTCCGCGTGAACCGATCCGCCAAGACCGAGTATGCCTGCCTCGCGGTGTTGGAGCTCGCCGCCAAGTATGGCGCGGGCGAACCGGTGCGGGTTCGGGCGATCGCGGATCGGCAGGGAATCCCTTCTCCCTTCCTGGTGCAGATCCTGTTGCAGCTCAAGAGTGCCGGCGTGGTGGAAAGCACTCGCGGATCGGCCGGCGGCTATCGCTTGGCTCGCGATCCGGCAACGCTCAGCCTGGGCGAGGTGGTCGCGATCATCGAAGGCGTGACGGGCGACCGGCCTGCCGGCGACCGGCTGACCAGCGACCGGCTGACTAGCGACCGGCTCACAAGCGACCGGCTGACTAGCGAACTCGCGGGCACGGGCGAACGTGGCGAACCGAGCGGCGCCGAGTCGGGAACGGCGGAAGCGGGCGGCCTGGACACGGTCGGGGCGGATGCGGCCAAGCGGGTCTTGCGCGAGGCCTGGATCGAAGCCGAAGCCGCCCGCCGGGAAGCGCTCGCCGGCATCACCTTCGCCGACCTCCTGGAACGCTCGCGCGGACGATCCGAGGCGATGTACTACATCTAGGTCCCGCGTTCACACCGTTCTGGACGGCCATCAATCTCGATGGCCGGGGGCTGGATGGCGAACGTTTTCGATTTGAAAAGTTGGAAGCCTGAAACCTTGCAGGTCGACATTGACCGGCGGGATGAGGGTTCGTAGTGATGTTCGTCGAATGAGCACGTGACCTGTTCGGTGGATTTGTGGAGCACTGACAATGACGCACGCCTGGCATGACGTGGTTCCGGGACGGAACCTTCCTCTTGAGTTCACCGCGGTCGTGGAAATCCCGACGGGATCGAGCGTGAAGTACGAGCTCGACAAACTCACCGGACTCTTGAGGCTGGACCGTATCCTCTTTTCCGCCGTTTATTATCCGGCGAACTACGGCTTCATACCGCAGACGTTGGCCGAGGACGCCGATCCGCTGGATGTCTTGGTGCTTTGCCAGGAACCGTTGGCGCCGCTCACCATGGTCGACGCCCGGGCGATCGGGCTCATGACGATGGTCGACAGCGGCAAGATGGACCACAAGGTGCTCGCCGTGGCCTGCGACGACCCCGAGTACCACGAAGTGCGGGAGGCGACCGAGTTGCAACCTCACCGGCTACACATGCTGCGGCGGTTCTTCCAGGATTACAAGACGCTCGAAGGCAAACAGGTGGAAGTGGAAGAGTTCCAGAGTTCGGCCACCGCCTTGCCAATCATCGAAGCGGCGTTGAGTCGTTACAGCGAGCAGCGTCGTCGCGGTTTCCGCTAGGCCCGAATACCGCGGCCGCGGCACTCGGCCCGAGGCAATCCTGTAAACGCCCCTTCGGACCGAGCAGACCGCCGGAGCAAAACGCCGCCTCAGCGTGCCTGTCGCCAGACCCGCCCGGCCAGTACCGGAAAATCGGCAACCGTCCGGCCATTTAGCGGCGCGGCGTAAGCCGCCCGGCCCGACACCGGCACAGCGCCACCCGTCCGGCCGGTACCGGAAAATCGCCACCCGTCCGGCCATTTAGCGGCGCGGCGTAAGCCGCCCGGCCGGACACCGGCTCAGCGCCACCCGTCCGGCCAATACCGGAAAATCGGCAACCGTCCGGCCATTTAGCGGCGCGGCGTAAGCCGCCCGGCCAGACACCGTCTCAGCGCAACCCGCCCGGCCAGTACCGGAAAATCGGCACCCGTCCGGCCATTTAGCGGCGCGGCGTAAGCCGCCCGGCCCGACACCGTCTCAGCGCCACCCGCCCGGCCAGTACCGGAAAATCGGCACCCGTCCGGCCATTTAGCGGCGCGGCGTAAGCCGCCCGGCCAGACACCGTCTCAGCGCACACGCCCAGCCATTTACCGGCCATGCCGTTAAATATTCCATAAACATCGGCGGAATCTTGGTCGGCGTCACCGATCTCATGAGGCGGTTGGAAACCAAACGTCACTGGTGCTACGTCACGTTTTCATGCGCGGCTGATCGTTGCCGATCCTTTGGCCGAAGGCCAAACTCAACGTAGCCGTGGGCAACGTCCTCGTTGTTCCACAAAAGTTTTTGGCCCATTGGGGATTCATGTGAGTCCCGCCGAAGATTGGTGCCTCGCCCAACTTCCGAGCCACAACGCAAGCCGGCGCGGCTTGCGCCGCGGAATTTTCGGAGGCATCACGCAGGTGTCCAACGGTCTTTCAAAAAGCAACCGCTGGCGAAGTAACTCCGCCAGCGGCTGGATGCACCTTGGCGCACCTGCGACCAGGATATCCCTCGTAGGGTTGCGTCCCCGCAGAGTCCAACAGCGTTTCTCCTGGTTCCAATGGCTTACGCAGTCGCCGGTCCCAATGTCAATGTACACTTGG
>CAIXSC010001035.1 GCA_903921945.1 uncultured Planctomycetaceae bacterium | reverse complement strand
TCCACGTTTTGCGATTATGGCAACCCCAGATCGACGCGGCACCGCCCGCACACCTCCCTTGCGTTCACATCCTTTCCCGTCAGCTTCCGTTGCAATCCCCTGGGACCGATGACTCGGCCCCCCATCGCTCGCGCGGTGGTGACTTCGCGGGTCCGAGTCGGCCACCAGCGGCACTCGGGGACCTTCCCACCCTGGCTGGGTGTGTCTCTGGCCAGGGTTTGCTACATTGCCTGACCCGCTGGCCATCGCTCGCCTCCCTCAACGCGGGAATCCGTTGCTCGAAGCGGACTTGCGGGCAGCCAGCAGCGGGCAGGCAGCAGCGGGCAGGCTGGCAGACACTGGCTTGAGGGCAGGCTGGCAGACGGCGCGGCGGGCGGGGTGTTGCGGGGGCTTAGGCGGGTGCTATGCGGTATCGGGCGGACATTACGGCGGGGGCGCTCAAGGTGCCGGAGAGTCGCGTTGTGGCTGACCTGCTCTTGCGCAAACTGACGGACGAGCAGTTCCGCCAAGCGGTCGTCGCGAACAACGTCCTGCAAACGCGGAATCCGGCCACCGCTCGTCGGCTCGCTCGACTCATCCGCAGCCGACTCGAACCGATGGGACCCGATCTCTGGAAGCTCGTTCGCGACGGCGCGGGCGATGTCGCCACCCACGCCGTACTCGCCGCCGCGATCAAACATAGTCCGCTGCTCGGCGACTTCCTGGAACTTGTCGTGGGCGAGCAGTACCGGCTGTTTGGCGCCAGCCTCTCGGCCGCCATGTTCGGCGACTACCTTGAAGGCTGCCGCGAACGCGACCCCGACATGCCACTCTGGAACGAATCGACCCGCCGCCGCCTCCGCTCGTCCATTTTCCAGACGCTCGCCCAGGCCGGCTACCTGAACAACACCCGCCAGCTCCAACTGCGGCCCGTCCACATTGCCGAACGCGTCCTGCATTACCTCAGGGCCCACGGCGAAGAATACGTCCTCCGCTGCCTCCAGGTGTCCCCATGATCGATTCCCTGAACGAGCGGCTGAACCGTATCCTGCCGCGACTCACCGCCGACGATTTCCTCAGCGGCCGCGGCATCGGCAACGAAATCGCCTTCTACATCTTCGACTACCCGCCCGAGGACGAGCTGCGGGTCCGCGAATTCCTCGACACGTTGCTCCAGCACCTCCCGCGACACAAACCGGGCCTCCGCGTCCAGCACATCAATCTGTTCGACTTCGTGCTCGATTACCTCCGCCGCCGCCAACTGCTCGACAAAGCCATTCAGATGCAAGCCGCGAAAGGCGACGACGCACTCCGCAAAGCGCTCGCCGGCCCGCTGCACGAATCGAAGCTGGCGAGCCACTTCGCCGACGTCGCCCGACCGCAGGAGCACGACTTGGTGCTCGTCTCGGGCGTGGGCAGCGTCTGGCCGCTCCTGCGGTCGCACTCGCTGCTCAACAACCTCCAACCGGTCATGGGCCACACGCCGCTCGTGCTGTTCTACCCGGGACGCTACGACGGCCAATCGCTGCGGCTCTTCGGCAAACTGAAAAACACCAACTACTACCGAGCCTTCAAGCTGGTTCCATAGCCCCGAGGCGGACATGCTCATCCAGAATCTGTTCGATCGCGACATCTTCCGGTCCATCAACGGCGTCGTCAAAGCCGACCAGCTCGACGACTCCTCCGTCTGGCAAGAGCTGGACGAATTCGTCATCACCGGCGAGCTCGACAAACACTTCCACAAGCTAATCTCGTGGTTGCTCGACGCCGTCGACCAGGGCCGGTCCGCCGACCCAACCGGCAAAATGGGAATCTGGATTTCCGGCTTCTTCGGCTCCGGCAAGTCGCACTTCCTCAAAGTCCTGTCGTACCTGCTCCGCAACGGCACGCATCGGCTCAACGGCCAAGAAAGGCGGGCCGTCGAGTTCTTCGAGAGCAAAATCGAAGACGCGATGCTGTTCGCCGACATCAAGCGGGCCGTCGCCCCCAACACCGATGTCATCCTGTTCAACATCGACAGCAAGGCCGACCACGGCAGCACCACCGGCCGCGATCTGATCCTGCGAGTCTTCCTCAAGGTCCTCAACGAGCTCCAAGGCTACAGCGGCGACCACCCGCACGTCGCCCACATGGAACGCTACCTCGAATCCAAGGGCAAGCTGTCGACCTTCCACGACGCCTACGCCAAGCACACAGGCACCGATTGGCGCCGGGAACGCGACGCCTACCAATTCAATCGGGACGAAGTCGTCCGAGCTCTGTGCGAAACACTGGGCCACAGCCGCGAGGCCGCCGAGAAATGGGTCGACTACGCGGAAGACACCCTGCCGCTGTCCGTCGAGAACTTCTGCAAATGGACCAAGGAATACCTCGACTCGAAGGGGCCGCAGCACCGCATCGTGTTCCTGGTCGACGAGGTCGGTCAGTTCATCGGGAGCGACTCGCACCTGATGCTCAACCTGCAAACGATCACCGAGGAACTGGGGACGATCTGCCGCCGCCGCGCCTGGGTTGTCGTCACGTCCCAGGAGGACATGGACACCGTCCTGGGCGACATGAGCAAAACGAAGAAGCAGGACTTCTCGAAAATCCAAGGCCGGTTCTTCCCGCCGTTGTCCCTCTCCAGCGCCAACGCCGACGAAGTGATCCAGT
>CAIXSC010001034.1 GCA_903921945.1 uncultured Planctomycetaceae bacterium | reverse complement strand
GTGGATTCGTTTTCTGGCCGGAGAACTCGGAACGCAGGAAGCCGCCGTGCCGTTGGACGGCGGACACTTCCATCCGCTATCGGCCGTGTATCGCATCGAGTCCCTGGCCCGCATCGAAACGCTGCTGGCTCAGGGCGAATCCCGCCTAACCGCACTGTGCGCGCAGTTGCGGACGCGCGCAATCCCAGTCGACCGGCTGAGGTTGGTCGATCCGCAGTTGGAGTCGCTTATCAATGTGAACTGCCCCGAAGAATACAACGAACTTCGTAACCGACCTTGAGCGGCCGTTGCGAGCTTGGTTGGCCGTTGCGAGCTTGGTTGGCTACGGGGAGGTTGAGTGGAAGTCGGGGCTCCGGTCCGTGTCCGCGTAATTCATGAAACAGGGCAATCTGTGCCGGTTGGGAGGTGATTGCCGGTTAGATGAAGTTTGACGAAAGTTTCGGTTGGGGTGAGTCCGATAATTGTGCGTGTCCGGAAGAGCTGATTCAAGATTTCCGGACGAAAGCTCAAGAGGCCTAACCATGAAGCCCCGAAGACCGTCCAAGTCTCCTGTTCGCCCCCGTTTAACTCGGTTCGCATGGTCGCTCGGGGCTGCCATCGCCGTCTCAGCCGGTTTGGCCCAGTCGCCGGCTTGGGCGCAGCCGGATGTGCTTCGCGCCGCTCCTTACAACCAGTCGCCGGCCGCCGGCGTTCATCGAAACAGTCCACCCAGGGGCTATGGTTTTGTGCCGAAGCACGAACAGTGGGCCGCGTCGATGGGTTGGCGGAAGGACGAATCGTACTTTACCAGCAGCGACGGCGAGGATCCGGCGGCTGGGTCGGCTGCGTCGCCGCACTCGCATGGCGCCCAGTCAGACGACAACGCGGTCTGGGATGCCGGCGGTTTTCTGTGTGGTGATTTCTGTCGAGCCGACCTGCGAAACCTACAGCTCTTGGGCGGCGTGCAAGCCTTCACCGGTCCCATGAATCGTGGCGGCCAGGGGAGCTTTGGGTTTTACGAAGGGGTGAATTACGGGGCGCCGGTCGCCCTGGGACTGCCGTTGGAAATTGGTTGGCAAGCCGGTTTCCGCGCGACTCAAAGCAATCTCTCCGGTTCCGACTTCACCACCGACAGCCGGCAGCAGTTCTTCGCCACGGCGGGGCTGTTCCACCGCGTGGATCGGGGCCTGCAATGGGCGATTGGCTACGATTGGTCGCACAACGACTGGTATCTCGACACCGACCTCGGGCAGCTTCGCGGAGAACTTAGTTGGAAGGCGAACTGCGACCATGAAGCGGGGCTGATGTTCGCGATCGGCAATACAACCGACACTGATCTCCCGATTTTCCGGCCTTCGCAGTCGGTCGCCGTCGAGACGTGGGAGACGACGGACTGGTACGCCGGCTTCTACCGCTACACTTTTGGGGATTGCCTGCAGAACTCGGTTCGGGCCTTCGTCGGCTTCACCGGTCAAAGCGATGCGTTGCTTGGCGCCGACGCAATCGTGGCGATCAACAACAACTGGGCGGTGCAAGGCGGGCTGACATTCATGGCGCCGGCCGAGTCGTCCGGCCCAGGCATCCATGCGGGCCACGCCCAAGAGTCTTGGAATCTAGCCATCGGTATCGTCTGGACGCCGGGATGCAGTTCCGCGGAACGCGGTTACTACACGCCGCTGCTTAATGTCGCCGACAACGGTTCGCTGCTTGTCGATCGAAAGTGATGCCCAGTCTCCATCGCGTTGACCAGCGGCGCGGTGGTCGCCTAGACTTCGAACGGGCCGGCTGAGGCTCGTTCAGCCGGCGATGTTTCGGCCATCAGGTTGCCGTTGCCGTTGCCGTTGCCGTTGCCGTTGCCGTTGCCGTTGCCGTCACCGACAAGGGCACCGCGAGGGTGCCGTAGCCTTCACCGACGAGGGCGCCGCGAGTCGGCCGTGGATTCCGCTGGGAGACGTTTTACCGTGGGCATGTCGAGGCGACCGTTCCGGGGCCGGATGCTGGCCGTGTTGACGTTGGGAATCGGGCTGCTTGCCTGTGTCGGCTGCCCGGCGCCCGCCGACCCGCGTGCGGAGGGCGAAGGCAACTCGGGCGACATCAATACCGACGTCGTTGGCGATCAGGGCTCTGGCCGCGCGGCGAACCAGGGCGACTCGAAGGAGGCGGCCAACGGCGCCGGCAAGGCTGGAATTGGAACCGGCGGGAGTGCCGCCGGTCGCGCCGGTCCTCCCCTCCGCATGCTCGTCGTGGACGATCCGGTTTTCGCCACCGCGTTCGATCGGGAATGGCGGGCGATCTCCGACGAGCCGCTGGAGATTCAAAACATTGCGAGCGCCGAGCTTGGCACAGCGGCTCGTTTGCCGCCCGGAGACGGCGTCGTTTTCGCTGCGGGTTGGCTTGGAACGTTCGCGGAAAGTGGGCAGATTGTCCCATTACCGGCTTCGTTTTGGGACAGCGAGCGACTCGCTCGCCGGGAGTTGCTCGAAACGGCCCGCAAACGCGAAGCGTTTTGGGGACAGCAGCCGTACGCCGTGCCGCTTGGTTCGAACCTGCCGGTGTTGATCTACCGCAAAGATCTGTTGGAGTCGTTGCGGCTCAGTGTTCCGCGAGACTGGAAGGAATTCCAGACGCTGGCTGACCAGCTGCGCAGCCGTCCCGAGTTGCCAGCCTCCCCGAACGCTTCGCCGAACGCTTCGTCGAACGACTCGCCAAACGCCTCCTCGAACGCTTCGGCGAACGCCTCCACACCGCAACAAGACGGCGCGTCCGCAGCGGCCTGGCATGGCGTTCTGGAACCGTTGGCGCCTGGGTCGGCAGCCCTTACGTTGCTGATTCGAGCGGCCGCGTACGTGCGTCACCCCAATCAGTATTCGACGCTGTTTGATCTCGTGACGATGGAGCCCCGCATCGACGGTCCGCCGTTTGTCCGGGCGCTTGAGGAACTGCAAGCCGCGTACGCCATGAATCCCGGTCCCGCCTTGGAACGCGACGTTCACGCTGTTCGTCGTGAACTGTTGGCGGGCCACGCGGCGGCCGCGATCTGCTGGCCGCAACCGGCGACCGCATCCGCCGCGGCGGATACGGCCGGATCTTCGCCGCTGGGTGATATCCCAACCGATGCGGCGGTGGCCGTTTTCGGAGTCGCCATGCTGCCGGGGTCCCGGGATGTGTTCAACGCCGACCAACGCAAGTGGGAGTCCCGGCCTGAGGACGAAGGGCAACTGTCGGTTCCCGTTTGGGCCATTTCCGGGCGATTGGGCGGCGTCTTGGCCACCTCGCGACGCGGCGGAGCCGCTGCCAATCTGCTCGCCCTCCTATCAACCGCCGATTGGGGGCGCAAAGTGCTCGCCGCCGGCTCCCATGCGGGCGTAAGCCGTGTCCGGCAACTCGAGAAGCCGGACGACTGGGTCGATGCCGCGTTGGCAGGCGAGCCGGCAAGGGAATTCGCCACCGTGGTCGCCGACTCGCAGCGACTGCCGACCTGGATGGCCGTGACCCGAATACCGGGCCACGACCGCTACCTCGCAACGCTCGACGAGTCGGTTCGAAAAACCGTGCGCGGCGAGGCAACCGCCGCGGAAGCACTGGCCGAAGCTGCCCAGGCGTGGCGAAAAATCACCAGCGACCTGGACCGAGACGCTCAAAAGAAAGCGTATCGCAAGTGCCTAGGCGTGGAACGCTAAGAACAGTCCCATGAGCGAGACGGCTGATGGCGGGCCGTTCGCAACGCTGCGACCCTAACAACGGAAACAACGTCGCCAGCGGGCGTTTCGTGTTCCGCGAAAACCTGTGCAGAGATCGCCCGAGAAGGGACAGCCTGCGAAGCGATAGCCCAAGAAGGGACAGCAAGCTTTGCGGTAATCCCCCGCGAAAGCTTGCGGCGGTCGCCAGAAAACAGGCAGTGCCTCCTGTAGGACTCGAACCTACAACCCGCTGATTAAGAGTCAGCTGCTCTACCGATTGAGCTAAGAAGGCGTGACGGAAATATCCTATCGATCCGGCCATTCGGATCAAGGGGGCGAATCCGGCTTTCGGCGGCGACTTGGGCGGCGCATATTGTTCGGCAGATGCGGGTCTTATCTGCTACGTTGCCGCCAGGGAGATACAGTCATGCCGCCGCGCGGTTTTCTGATTCAACAGTCGATTTCCCGCCGCGAGGCGATGATCAGGGCGGTCGCTGCCGCGATGGCGGCCGAGACGCTCGCGGCCATGCCGCCGGCATGGGGAGCTGGGACTGACGAGCCGGCGGCGCGGGTTGAGCGGGGTGAAGTCTCGTTTTCTCCGGAGCCTCAGGGCGAAGCTGCCGTGCCAGAGCCGTTTCGTTTGGAACCGCATGACTTCCCGTTCGAAAGGCAGGACTTGCCGGAAATCTCCAAGCGGATCACCCGTGCCGACGTTCGCTTCCCGTCGCCCGTCAAGTCGCCCATTGCCGCGAACAACACGGTCCACTGTGAACTGTACGAGCCGCGACGCGATGGCCGGGTGCCGGCAGTCGTCGTGCTCCATATTCTCGGAGGCGATTTTCCGCTCGCGCGGCTTTTCGCCAACAATTTGGCCCAGCATGGCGTTGCCGCGTTGTTCCTCAAAATGCCGTATTACGGACCGCGCCGCGATCCGCAGTCGCCTCGGCGGATGATCACGTCGGATCCCCGGGAAACCGTCGAAGGGCTCACCCAAGCCGTGCTTGATATCCGCCGCGCGACCGCTTGGCTGGCGAGCCG
>CAIXSC010001033.1 GCA_903921945.1 uncultured Planctomycetaceae bacterium | reverse complement strand
AGCCCCGTTCGTGAGCGCCGGACAGGCTCCAGTTGTCGCTGCCGCTCCTATGGCGTCCATGAACGCGCCGCTGATGGCGCCGTTGGCGGCCGTTCCCAGCCAGACGCTTGCCGTTGGCCCGCCCGCCCAGCCCGCCTCCGACTGCCCCGATGCCGACATTTCGCCGCAGGAACTTCTGCAAGCTTTACAAATGCTTCGGCAGGCAAAGAAATCATCATCCGCCGCCGCACCCAGTTCTGACACCAAGTGCGGGTCCGGAACAGACAAGGCGGGTTTGGAATCGCGATTGAACTCGCTGGAATCACGCGAGCAGGAACTGCTCGAACAACTCAAGTCGCTGGAGAAGTTGCTCAATCAACAAGCGACCTCGCCGCCATTGGTTTTTCCTCCCACGGAAACTGACACTGGAAGTCCCCGCACTGGTCCCCCGAGGCGTTTGCCGCAGACGGTCACCGAGGCGGCCGTCCATGCCAATTCATTCGAGCATGTGCAACAGTCTGGGTACTTGGCTCCGATTTCGACGTTGCCCCGGGCAACCCGCAAGGCGGCACCGATTATCGAACGATTGCCGAGCCCCTGACTCCCCCTAGCGCTCCGTAGGTCCCAGTCAGACAGAATGCGATTGCCGATGTCCGGCATCGGCCAGTTCGCGGCAGCGGCTGATTTTTCGGTGTTTTGCCCCGGCGCATGTTCGCTGATTCGTTAAAGACCGCGTTTCCTTCTGCTGAAGCTTCATCGCGATCTGTTCGGAGGCTCCCTCGCGGTAGGTGGGATGGATTGCGATTTTGGCATGAACCACCATCAGATACTTGGAATTGTGGTTCGCCGCTAGGGCATCCAGGCTTTCACGCCCCACGGGCAGCGGAACTCCCAGGGCTTGGAGAGCACCCAGAGCGTGCGGATTCGCGGATCTTCCAGCGGGTAGGGGCCGGCGCCGTCCGTGAAATAGATCACGCCGTCGGCTCGTACCGAGCGCAGAAATTCGCGTTCGAACACCGGGCGGAGATCGGTGCCGCCGCGGCCCATCACGTGCGATAAATGGCCTTCAAACCGGTACACTCGCTGGATCACCGTGTCGCACTCGACGATGACCAGTTTCAGCTCGTCCGAGAACATCCGCAGGTGCCGGCCGATTTCCGCCAGTTCCTCGGGCGACATGCTGCCTGACGTGTCGAGCGCGACGATGAGCGAACGCGGTTCAGCGGCCTTTACCGCGTACGCGCGGCCAGGAACGATTCCGATCATCCCCGGCAAACGGCGATTGGGTCGAGCATACGTATGGCGCGGAGCCCGCATCCAGCCCGAAAACATTTGCAACGCGGCGCGCCAGTCCATGCAGCGACTCGGAGCTTCCGAGGTCTGACGCAGCCGTTGCAACCATTCTCCGGCCGTTTTACCCGCCAAACGCGACACGCCGTCCCCTTCCACCGACGTCAAGGCGTCCTCGACAAGCCTTGCCACGCGATCGGCCAGCGTCGGATCGGCGCGGTGCCGTCCCACACCTGCCGCCAAATGGCCGTCGACAAACGAACCGCCCGGTATCGGTTTCCCGGATAAACGAGCCGCGACCAGCAGTTCATAGCGTTCCCGCGTGCTCTGGCCTTGGCGAGCGCCGAGCGAAACATAGCCGTCCCAGCGGATCGGCTGGCCCGGCAAGGGAGCCACGATGTGCTCGTTGGCGCTCATCTCCATCGCCAGTTCCATCAAATCCGGATGGGCCGGATCTTGAAAACGCGGATCCGCAAGATGTCCCAGCACCACGTGATGCACTTCGTGCTGCAGGACGCCGCCGAGGAATCGGGCGTTCTCGGGTGGACGCAGAAAGTAATCGACGTTCACATGCAAATAGAAACGGCGGCCATGGGCCGAGACGCCCATCACCGGCACTCCCGGGTCGTCGATCGGATCGAGCCGCGTGAGCACCGCCGCGTAATACGGGTATTGCCGCACAAATCCCGAGTCGCGGAGAAAGCTGTCGAACCACTGCCGCAGCGGTTCGACCTCCCCAAACGCCCGCGAGTTGGCCGGACGCTGCTCGCCCCGCCCCAGCGCCGCGGGCTGCGATGTCGGTTCGCCCTTTCCCGCCGATCCGGGCTGTCCGCCGGTTGCCGCGCTCATTTGCCCGACTTCACTTCCAGCTCAAGCTTTCGGGCGAGTTCTCTCAGCGGGCCGGCGAACGGTTCGACATGTTGCAGGAAGACTCCCAAAGACAGCATCGCGCTGTTATTGCGCCGCAATTCGAACACCTTGGGATGTTGCTCCAAGTGCCGGCAGACGGCGAACGCCATCAAGCGGACGCGATGGCGCTTGGCCGGGTCCGCCGCCAATTGCCGGATACGCGTCGAGAGCGGACTGCCAGGATAGTCGCGCGCGATCGCGTCCTCGGCGCGGAAGTGTACGAGCGGTAAGGCGGACAACTGCTGGCTGAATTCGTCTTGCAAACGCTCGCGGAAATCTCCGGGAAGATCCTGCAGCAGCCGTTCGAACGCCTCCAATCGAAACTCGTTGCGGCCGATCAATCGCGCGATCTCGGGACCGCTGACGACTTCATGCACGCGGAGCCAGATCATTTCGAGCGCATCGGTTTTGCCTTGCGATACCAGTTCGGCGACAGACTGTCGCAGGCCGGCGTCCTCGTGATAGGACCGGAGCATGGCGGCGACGTCCAGCCCGCCCCGTCCGACGAGCGACTCCAGTTTGGCGGCCAACGCTTCGCTCCACGCCGTCGGGAGGTAGCCGCACAGCATGGCGTGCAGCAATCGCGGTTCGCCGATTTCCCCCGGGCTCATCGCCTGCAAAACCTGGGACACGTAGGTCCAGGTTCGCGGCGGCACGTCTTCCAGAAAACGATCTTGCTCGCCGGCCAGTTCGAGCACCGCGGGATGCAGCGAGTGCGCGTGGGCCCAAGCGAGCCATTCCACTCGATCGGCTCGCACCGCGATATTCAGGAACCGGGAACGCAGAGCCGGATCGAGCGGTGTGACTTGGTACTCGTCATGTTCGGGATTGATCGCCGCGCACGTCATCCAGCCATCCGGCAATTGATACTGGTGCAGGCGCCGCGCGGTCAGCAGTTGCAGCGCCGGCTGCTGGATGTACCGTTCGGCGCGATTCAGTTCCTCGAGCATCAAGATGCCGACGCCGTCCTGGGGCAAGGCGAGCGGCGCGGCGAACGAGGTGCGGTTGTTTTCAATGACCGGCAATCCGACAAGATCAGGCGGCTCGAGCAAACTCAGGTCGAGCACTTGATAGGCGAGGCCCAATTCTTCCGCGACCTGCGCAATCAACTCGCTTTTGCCGATCCCCGTGGGGCCTTCGAGCAACACCGGACGACGGGCCCGATAGGCCAGTTTCACAACGGACTTCACGAGCGGTCCGAGCGGCAACGCGGCTCGCGATCCGCTCGACCGCGACGCGGCCGCTCGCGAACCACCCGCCTTCGCTCCGCTCGCCCGCGCCGGCGTCGATGAACCGCCGGAAGAACCACCAGCACTCGCGGAACCCGCCACTGAACCGGTGTTTGAACCCGCCACTGAACTGGCGCTCGAACCCGACCCGGAACCTGACGCCGGGCCGGTGCCCGAACCTGCGTTTGGGCCAGAGCTGGAGACGGGTGGCGAACCCGTGGAGGCGGTGGGCGGCGTGCCGGCGACGGGGCCACTGGCAGTGCCACTCGCAGCGCCACTGGCGGAGTCGCCGCGAGGAGGAGTCGCAGGGGCAGCCGGAGCCGCGCTCTTGCCCGCTCCGCTTGTTTTTGCTGCCGCTGCTTTCGCCATCCGTGTCGATT
>CAIXSC010001032.1 GCA_903921945.1 uncultured Planctomycetaceae bacterium | reverse complement strand
TGGTAGCGGGCCGTTTCGCCCGTGCTTTCACCACCTCGCAGTTGTCGGCCGGGTCGCGCCTCCAAGTAGAGCGGGCCGGTTTCAGCGGGCAACTCGATCTTCCCCTGGAACCGCAAACCATAGACACCTTGGCGACGTCGCGAACGCTCTGGCTCGTCACCGTCCCGATGGGAAACAAACCACCCCCTGTCGCCGCGAGGCGACAGGGGGTGGAATGGAGGTGCCCAGAGGTCAAGAGGAATTGCTCGTCGACAAAATGGCTGAGGTTCGCCGTATCGCCGCTCGTGGACGGGCGTACCCGAATTCACCCGTCCCAATCCCACCCATTGCCACTGGGTACGGCCTGAGTGGCTGGTGTCGCCAAGTCGGACTCGATCATCGCTTTTATCATATCGACTCAATTGAAAACCGAATTGGCGGAACCGGGGCTGCGTCGTGCAAGTCGAGCACGACCGGCGCGAATTGCCCAGACTTCCTTTCCCGCGACTCGCTGATCAAAACGCGGTCGAGTTGTTATGCTGCTGGGGCCGCGTGACCGGTTGACATGACGAAGGTCCAGGCGTTCCCCAGCGGCAGGAACGCGATGAGGCTCCGCCGATGGCTGTGTTGTTTCAAATCAAAAATGCCTACAAGCGTTACGGCGACCAAATCCTGTTGGAGAACGCCGAGGCGACGATCACGGACGACGCCAAGGTGGGCTTTGTCGGCCGCAACGGCGCTGGAAAGAGCACGCTCCTCCGAATCCTGCTCGGCGAAGAGGAACTGGATCGGGGGGAAGTGGTGCGGCATCCCCGGCTGCGGCTCGGCTACCTGCGGCAACACGACCCGTTCTTGCCGGGCGAGACGGCGATCGATTTCCTGCAACGCGACAGTGGCCAGCCGGAATGGAAGTGCGGCGAGGTGGCCGGGCGGTTCGAGCTGAAAGGGGCCTACCTCGAAGGGCCCGTTGGGAAGCTGTCCGGCGGCTGGCAGACTCGCGTCAAACTGGCGGCGCTGCTGCTCCACGAGCCGAATTTGTTGCTGCTTGACGAACCAACCAACTTCCTCGACCTGCGCACCCAGATTTTGCTCGAACATTTCCTTCGCGACTTCGATGAAGCCTGCCTGATTGTGTCGCACGATCGCGCGTTTCTCACGGCGACCTGCGAACACACGCTCGATCTGTCCCGCGGCAAGCTGACGATGTTCCCTGGAAAGATCGATGCGTTCCTGGAGTACCAAGTCCAGCGGCGCGAGCATGACGAGCGCACGAACGCGGCGGTCTTGTCGAAACGCCGGCAGTTGGAGGAGTTCATCGCGAAGAACCGCGCTCGGGCCAGCACCGCGACTCGCGCCCGGTCGAAGAGCAAACAACTGGAACGGTTGGAAACGGTGGATATCGAGACCGACGAGCCAACCGCCAAGATCCGCGCGCCGCGGGTGGAACCTCGCAAGGGCCCCGCTTTGCGTTGCCGCAATCTCGCGATCGGTTACGCGGAACGGCAAGTCGCCAGCGGGATCGATCTGGAAATCGACCATGGCTCGCGAGCCGCGATTGTCGGCGACAACGGCCAGGGCAAGACAACCTTCCTGCGGACGATTGTCGAATCGCTGGCGCCGCTCACGGGCGAAGCGCGCTGGGGACATGCCTGCGAGATTGGCGTCTATGCCCAGCACGTTTACACCAGCCTTCCCGATCGCAAGACGGTGCTCGAATACCTCGAGGACAAAGCGATTACCGGCACGAAGAACCAGCAGATCCTCGATTTAGCCGGCGCACTGCTCTTCCGCGGGGACGCCGTGAAGAAGCGGATCTCCGTTCTGTCCGGTGGCGAACGAGCCCGGCTCTGCTTGGCCGGCCTGCTTCTGGGGAGCTACAACATCCTGGTGCTCGACGAACCCGGCAACCACTTGGATGTCGACACGGTTGAGGCGTTGGCGGAGGCGCTCACGGCCTACCAGGGCACTGTGGTTTTCACGAGCCACGACCGGCATTTTATGTCCCGCGTCGCAACGTGCATCATCGAAGTCCGCGAAGGCCGCGTCGTGAATTACCGCGGCGATTACAACGCGTACGTTTATTCGGTGAACAAGGAAATCGAGGAAGGCGAGCGGCAACAAGAAAGCGGCTTTTCCAAGCCACCGCCCGGACGCCCGAAAAAATAACTCGTGGCGCCTGCGACGTGCCCGTGAGGTTGTTGGCTGAATACTCGCCCGGCAAGGGGTCCGTATGAACCGGTTTCGCGTATCGCTGGTCTCGCTCGCGATGGCGTGGCTGGCTGGTTGGACGTTCGCGGGCCGCCCCGTTCAAGCCACGGGCGTGCCCGAAAGCGTGGTCATTGTCGTCAATGCCGACAGTTGGATCTCCCGCGCGGTCGCGCACGAATATCGAATGCTTCGGGGTATTCCCGCCGCCAACTTGATCGAAGTGAGCGGCCTCTCCAACTTCGAGCAAATCGGGGTTGATGAGTTTCGTGATCGCATCCTCCGACCGGTGCTCGACGCCATCGCCGACCGCCAACTCACCCCGCAAATCGACTACGTCCTGTACTCGGCCGACCTGCCGACGGCGATCGATATCCGCGGCGATCTGGGCCAGCGGCCATTGCCCCGAGTCTTCACGCCCGTCGCCTCGATCAACGGCCTGACCTACCTCTACCAAACGGTGCTCGACAAAGATCCCCGCTACGTCGATTTCCAAGCAAACCATTACGCTCGGCGCGTCCGCGCCAACTCGCTGGATTCCCCCTGGACGCCCGCCGAAGTTGAACGGTACGCGAAGGCGATGAGTCGTTGGGAGTCGCACCAACGCGAACTGGCTCAAACCGGCCAAGCGAAGCCAGAGCAGCCAAAGCCAGAACAGCCGAAGCCAGAGCAGCCGAAACCCGAGACGTCGAAGCCAGAACAGCCGAAGCCAGAGCAGCCAAAGCCCGAGCAGCCAAGGGTAGAGCAGCCGAAGCCAGAAGCGGCGAATTCCGAACTGCCGAAAGTCGCGGATGGCGCGGAGCGCACGCGAGCGGTGCTCGGGACAACGCTCGAAGCGCTTCAAGGGATCGAGAAGGCACATCCGCGTTCGCCCGAACTGCTCTACAACATCGCCTGCCTCCTGGCGCTGCTGGGAAGGCCGGACGAGTCGATGAAGGCGCTGGACGGCGCCGTCGCGGCGGGGTGGCTCAACCATCAGCAGATCGAACGTGATCGGGACTTCGAGTCGCTTCGGGGGCGGCCGGATTACAAGTCGTTGCTCGAACGGCTTCGTGAAACGCCGATTGATGTTCAACCGACGATCGGTTTTCAAGCGCGGAACGCATGGACGGCGGCCGGTGAACCGTTGGCCATGGCTCCGCCGGGACTAGGCGGGCAAACCGAACCGGAAGCCGCGGTGACTGGCGGCGCGAAAGCGAATGACGCGGCGACTGCGGCGTCAACTGCCGCAGCCAAGGCGAGTGGCGGCGCGAAGGCGGATGGCGGCTCGACCCGCAATGAGGCTGCGACGCCGAATCTGGCGGCGGCCCTCGCCGCGTTGCAGACGCCACCGCGTCGCTATCTATTGTCCACGGTCTTGGCGGTGACGAGGGGGCGAGGGCTCAGCATCGACGATTCCCTGGGGAACTTGCGTCGCAGTGTGGCGGCGGATGGTTCCCGGCCGTCCGGCACAATCTACATCGAACGCAATGGCGATGTGCGTTCGACGACGCGCGAGTGGGCCTTTCGAGGCGTGGCACGCCGGCTGGAAGCGGTGGGTGTGCGAGCGGTGATCGAGTCGGGCGTGTTGCCGAAAGACCGTGGCGATGTGGCTGGCGCGGTGATCGGTATCGCGGATTTCCAGTGGCCGGCTAGCGGCAGCAAAATCCTGCCGGGGGCGATCGTCGAGCATCTCACCAGCTTTGGCGGCGTGATGACGAAAGGGGCGGGCCAAACGCCGCTCGTCGAATTCCTGCGGCACGGCGCGGCGGGGTCTTCGGGGACGGTCACCGAGCCGTTTGCGATCCAGGCCAAGTTCCCGACACCGTTCATCCACGTTTACTACGCGGAAGGATGCACGTTGGGCGAGTCGTTTTACCAGGCCGTTTCGGGGCCGTACCAGCTACTGATTGTCGGTGACGCCTTGTGCCGTCCGTGGGCGCGGCCCCTATCGCTGACGGTCGCTGGCCAGCCCGCTGACGGCGCCCGACTCACCGAAAAGCTGGCACTGACGCCCAGTTGCCAATCGCCGGCGGGGATTGAGCTGGGTGAGAGCCGGCTGTATGTCGACGGCAAGCTAGTGCGGTCGGTTGGGCCCGGCAAGTCATTGATGCTTGAACCGGCGATGTTCGACGGCGGCGTTCATGAAGCGACGGTCGTCGCGATCGGTAATGACGCTGTCCGCTCGGTCGCTCGGCGATCGTTTCGATTCCAAACAGGCGATCCGGCCCGAACCTGCGAAGCCCGCGTGGCCGGAGAGCCGCTGGCGTGGGAACAAACGGGGCGGATCACGGTGGCGGCTCAGGGAGCCCAGTCGATCGAAGTCCGTTGCGGGGCGCGATTGCTCGGCCGGGTCGAGAGCGCGTCGGGAGAACTGGTGCTCGACCCACGCGTGATCGGCCCGGGCTTGGTTCGCTTGGAATCCGTCGCGCGATACTCGGATGGCACAGCCGTCCGGGCGCCGGTCGTGGAAGTGCGAGTGCTCCCGCCGGTCAATGACGAACCACCCGTGCCGCGGAAGTCGAGTGGCCCGTAAGTTGGCCTCGCAACGTCGGTGCCGCCCCGCATTTCGCCCGCTGTGGCTGTCTGATTTTAGCCGCTGCAATGGTTGGCCTGATCAGCTACTATTGGCGGCTTATGCGTTACGCGAAGTTTTCGCGTGGCGATTGCGTTCTCTCACGTCCTCGTTCCCCGTGATGATTCCGCTATGAAACTCCATGGTTCCCTTGATTGGTCTCGATCGCTCATTCGCGATTGGTTGTGTGGCGTTTGCGTTCCCGAACGCTCGGGGCGTTCGCGCGTGGCTGGAAGGCTCGTCGCCGCGTTCGTCTGGGCGGTCTTCTCCTTGATCTTCGCGCCTGGCTTGGCGTGGGCGGCCAAGGGGACCGACGTGACGGCCGAGGTCACGGCCGCTGTCAAAGAAAACCGGCTGTCGATTGCCGCGGATAATAGCGTCTTCGGCGACACGGCTCCGGGCGTGCCGAAGAAGCTGCGAGTCGAATACAAGATTGGCGACGAGCCGAAGTCGCAGGTCCGCGAAGCGCCCGAGGGAGGCCGGATCGAACTCGCCGCGCCTGCCGGAAAGAAGCTTGCCATCGTCAAGGCGTTCTACGAGCCGGCCGACGGTTCGAAGCCGGTCATGATCGAGAATCCGCAAGACGCGCTCGAAGCGCCGCCCGGCTTTCAGATCGAGCACGTGTTTCGTGCCGATGCGAAAACCAACGGGTCGTGGATCAGTATGGCCAACGACCCGCAGGGCCGGTTGCTGCTGGGCGGCCAGCGGAACCAGCAAATCACTCGCTTGACGTTGCAAGACGGCAAGGTGGCCAAAGAGGAAATCCTGCCGATCCCGGTCACGGAAGTGATGGGCATGTTGTTCGTCGACGACGTGCTGTACTTGAACGGAGCGGGCAAGGACGGCAAGTACGGCCTCTATCGCTGCACTCAACCCCAGGCGGACGGCGGGTACGCGAAAATCGACCTGTTGCGGGAATGGCGGGGCGGAGCGGGCGAGCACGGCGCGCACGCCATCGCGCTCGGACCCGACCGCAAGCTGTATGTCGTGTGCGGCAACTTTGTCGATGTGCCGGGCGATCTGGCGCCGACTTCCCCGCATCGCAACTACGGGGACGACTTGCCGCTGAAGCGGGCCGAGGACGGCAACGGCTTCGGCGCCGGTCGGCAGCCGCCCGGAGGCTACATCGCGCGTCTGGACCTCGACGGGCAAAACATCGAGCTCTTTTCAGCCGGCCAACGCAACACCTACGACATCGACTTCAACGCCGACGGCGAACTGTTCGGTTTCGACAGCGACATGGAATGGGACTGGGGAACGCCGTGGTATCGGCCGATCCACGTGTTCCATTCGGTGCGCGGCGGCGATCAAGGTTTTCGCGAAGGCACCGCGAAGTGGCCCGAGCACTACCCGGACAGCCTGCCGCGATCAGCGACCATTGGCATCGGCTGCCCGACGGGTGTCGCGTTCGGCACCGGAGCGCGTTTTCCGGTCAAGTACCAAAAGGCGTTTTACATCTGCGACTGGACCTACGGCCGGTTGATTGCCGTGCATCTCAAGCCGAACGGAGCCGGCTATTCGGGCGAATGGGAAAACTTCGTCGCCCCGCGTTCGCTCCGCACGGGCAAGGGCCGCACGCCGCTCAATCTGACCGACTGCGTGGTCGGCTCCGACGGCGCTTTGTATTTTTCGATCGGCGGTCGTGGCACTCAGGCGAGCCTCTTCCGCGTGACGTACAAGGGCGAGGAACCAGCCGCCGCGATGACGGCGGCCGAGCTGCGCGAGGTCGAAGGTCGCGAGGCGCGGGAGCTCCGCCGGCGGCTCGAAGCGTTCAACGCGCAACCGGATCCGACAGCCGTGGAATTCGCGTGGCCGCACTTGGACAGCCCCGACCGCTACCTGCGGTACGCGGCTCGATTGGCACTCGAACGAAATCCGCTCGACCAGTGGCAAGCCCGAGCGTTGTCGGAGAAGCGGCCTCAAGCGGCGATCACCGCCCTCCTGGCGCTCGCCCGTGTCGCTCCGCCAGCAACGCAACCGGCGCTGCTCGAAGCGTTGACCGCGATCCCGTCGGCTTCGCTGTCAGAGGATCTGCTGCTGCAAAAGCTGCGCGTCGTCGGCGTTTCTTTGGCTCGCCAAGGCGTGCCTGCGGGCCAGGCGGCCCAACGTCTGCTCGGCGACCTCGACCCGCTCTTTCCAGCCAAGTCCGAAACGCTCAATCGGGAGCTGTGCCAAATCCTGTTGGCACTGAACGCGCCGGAGGCGGTGGCCCGGACGGTCAAGTTGCTCCAGGCGGCTCCGACGCAGGAGGAACAGATCGCGTACGTGATGGCGCTGCGAAACATCAAGACGGGTTGGAACGTCGAGTCGCGGCGGGTGTACATGACGTGGTGGAATCAGGGCCGTTCGAACCTCCACCCCGACTTCGTCACGCAATGGTTTCAAGCCGCCGGCATTGGCTACAACAACGGCGCCAGCTTCGGGAATTTCCTCTCGAAGGCCCATGAGGAAGCCAAGTTTACGATGACGCCGGACGAAATCACCGCGCTCGGCGACGTGTTGGCGGCCTACTCGGCAGGCCAATCGCGAAAGCCGGCCCCGCCACTCGCCAACCGCAAGCTGGTGAAGGAGTGGTCCACGGCCGACCTGCAATCCCTCTTGCCGCAAGTCAGCCAGGGCCGCAATTTCAATCGCGGCCGCGAGGTGTTCTACGAAGCCCAGTGCAGCGCGTGCCATCGCTACGGCGACCAAGGCGGGGCGATCGGTCCCGACCTGACCGCCGTCTCGACGCGTTTCAAACGGCAAGACTTGTTGGAATCGATGACCGAACCGTCGAAGGCGTTGTCCGAGCAGTACATGAACATGGCGATCGAGACGGACGACGGCCGCGTCGTGATCGGGCGGGTCGTGGAGGAGTCGCCTGAGAAAGTCGTGATTCGCCCCAATCCGCTCGAGGAAAAGACGATCACGATCGCCAAAGGCAGCATCGAAAAACGATCGCCGTCGAAGGTCTCGCCAATGCCCGTCGGGCTGCTCAACACCTTCAACACGAGCGATATCCTCGACTTGCTCGCCTACATGGAGTCGCTCGGCGACCCCAAGCACCCCAACTTTGCGAAGTAGGGTCCAGAGGGCTGCAGAATTGCGATTTCAGGATTCGCAGGGCGACACGATTCAGTGGCCTTCAGGATTCGCAGGTTAGTCGGAAAACGCGGTGGCAGCCCTGAGTTTGTTGGAACACGTCGCCGATTCGTCGGCGATGGGGGCTTGCCAAACCGCGTTCGGGAGCAAAGAATCGAAACATCTTGCCCGGTTGTCTTTGACGGTTCGGGCGGGGCCAGAGTGGCGGAATGGCAGACGCGCTGGATTCAAAATCCTGTGTCCTCACGGGCGTGTGGGTTCGACTCCCACCTCTGGTACTAAAAAACGACCGCTCAATCTCTTGACAGCGGTCGATCGACAATCGGTCCATCTTCAATCGGTCCGTAGTCTGGGGTCCGCAGTCCACGGTTCCCCGGCCCAAGTTCTCGGGGAGTAACCACCCGTCCAGCATCAGTGGTGAAGCGTCACCCGTCCAGCATCAGTGGTGAAGCGTCACTGGTCCAGCATCACTGATCCGCGGTCTTATCGAGATCGCTGGGACTCACGCGTCGCGAGGAGTGAGATCCCCTTCGACGTTCCGTTCGATGCCGGGATGTCGTGGACCTGTCTTTGTCGCCACGCTCTGGGGGATCCACGCGATTCGCGGTTCCTCGTCTCCGGGGAGCGCAACGCTTCCCGATCCACGTCCATCCGTGTGAATGGTTGTAGGCCCGATCAGAAGTCGGCGCTGCCGGGCGTTCGCGGGAACGGGATGACGTCGCGAATGTTGCCCATGGCGGTGAGGAACAACAACAGCCGCTCGAGGCCCAGTCCAAATCCGGCATGCGGGATGGTGCCGTATCGTCGCAGATCCAGATACCACCAGTAGGCTGCCGGGTCGAGTCCACCCGCGCGGAGGCGTTGTTCCAGCACATCGAGCCGTTCTTCCCGCTGGCTGCCGCCGATGATTTCGCCGACGCGGGGCATCAGCACGTCCATGGCCCGCACGGTGCGGCCATCGTCATTCAGCCGCATGTAGAACGCTTTGATCTCTTTCGGATAGTCGTACAGAATGACCGGGCTTTGGAAATGCTTTTCCGTCAGATAACGTTCATGTTCGGATTGCAAGTCCACGCCCCACTTCACGGGGTACTCGAACGATTGTCCGCTCTTTTCCAAAATCGCCACCGCTTCGGTGTATGGCAGACGCACGAAATCGCTGGCGACGACTTTGCCGAGCGTTTCGAGCAGCGTATGGCTTTCGTCAATCCGCTCGTTGAAGAACGCCATATCATCCGCGCATTCCCGCAGCGTGTCGCCGATCACTCGTTTCAGGAACGATTCGGCGAGCGCCATGTTGTCGGACAGATCGTAAAACGCCATCTCGGGTTCGATCATCCAGAACTCGGCTAAGTGCCGGGACGTGTTGCTGTTCTCCGCGCGAAACGTCGGGCCGAAGGTGTAGATGCGGCCGAGCGCGCAGGCGAAGATTTCGCCCTCCAATTGGCCGCTGACCGTCAAGAACGACGGGCGGTGGAAAAAGTCCTGGGAGAAGTCGACCTTACCGGCGGTTCGCGGCGGTTTGTCCGCGTCGAGCGTCGTGACGCGGAACATCGCGCCCGCCCCTTCGCAATCGCTGGCGGTGATGATCGGCGTGTGGACGTACAGAAATCCCTGCTCTTGGAAGAACTGGTGGATCGAGTAGCTCACGCAGTTCCGCACGCGGGCCATCGCTCCGAACGTGTTGGTGCGTGGCCGCAAATGGGCCCACTCGCGGAGTTTCTCGAATGAGTGTTGCTTCTTTTGGAGCGGGTAGGCTTCGGGATCGGCCCAGCCGTGGACCTCGATGCGGCTAGCTCGAAGTTCGGTGGCTTGTCCTTTGCCGCCGGACGCGATGATCGACCCTTCGACGGTGACACTGCTGCCAGCGTGGAGCCGCTTCACGTCGCTCTCGTAATTCGACAACCCGCTGTCGGCGATCACTTGCAGGTTCGCGAGACTTGATCCGTCATTCACTTCCAAGAAGCTGAATCCGCCCTTGGAATCGCGACGTGTGCGGATCCAACCTTGGATTCGCGCGGTTCGCCCGATAGCCGCCGCCTCCCGCGCCGCTCGCACACTCATACTGTCCATGGCTGTCCTCGCGCGCTTCGCTCGCTCTTCGCACTCGAAAATCTTGACCCGTCCGCTGGCGTCTCGCCCACGGTAGGCAACGGGCCGTTGAAGTCGTCCTTCGCGGGAGCGTCGTCCCCGAGACCGACCCGCCAGGGTGGCGTATTGTGGGACTTAACGGGGCGAGTCGGCAAGCCCCGCCGGCTACGGCCGAGTCGACAAGACCAGCGGCGTCTGAAACCGGACTGAGCCGGTTCGGGCCCGCATTTCGGCGACCAATTCGACAATCCGCATCGGTTCGGCCACTTGGAAATCGAAGATGACGACCTGGGGCGGGGCGTCTCCCACGACCTTGTTGTCGCGTTTGCCGCCGGAAATCCGCAAGCCGGCGCCAACCCCGGGGTCTTCCACAAGCGGGTCGAGCTTGCTGGTGGCAACCCGCGCTTCGAGGCGGTAGTTGCCTTGCGACAGCAGCACACGTTGGCGCCATGAGGCGATCGACCGACCGCTCGAACCGGCTTCGATCACCAGTTCCACCGGCCGCCCATCCCGCTCGACCACCGACAACTTGGCGTCGTTCGCCTCCGAGCCCGGCGCCCAACCCGTCGTCAACTCGACCCGCCCTTGCGCGTTGAATTCCAATGGTAGCGGCTCGGCCCGCAACAACTGGTCGGCGATCGACCGCGACCGCGCCGTCAATCGGTCGCGCAGTTCGCGGACGCGGTCGGCATGAGCCGCCGCTCGGCCGCGATCCATCGCTTCCAGCACCGGCTTAAGACGAGCTGCCGCTTGGTCGGCGAGCGCAATAAGTTTTTCCGGGGCGAACAGCGGTTGCAGGGCGACGATCCGCTTCCGGTACGCCGCCCGCCACCGCGGGTTGCCCAGGACCGCCCCGGACACGATCGGACCGTTGTTGTCGAATAGCGAGAAGTTGGGATCGCCAAACATTTGGTCCATGCCGTGCGGCAGGAAATAACTGCGTTTCGTCTTTGGATCGAAATACAGACGGTAGTTGTTGCGATTGCAAGAATAGCCATCCCAGTGGCACCCCAAGCGCTCGAGCGCCATGAAATTCAGGTAGGCTTCCACATCCAGTTGCTCGGCGATCCGCTGCCAACGCGCTTCGGGTTGCGGTTCGCGGCAGGCGGCGGCGAGCGCTTTCAAATCCGAGTGGTCGTCGGGCCCGTCACCCAGATCTTTCTCCAGGTTGGCGTCGATATCCATAAGAAAACCGCCATCGTACAGATTCCCGTGTGTATCGGCGAAATGGCGTTTTAGGAACCGTTTATCAAATCCTTCTTTCAGGACATATAAACCCAGATCGCGGCCGTTCAACCACACTCGAGCGTGTGTCACCCGAGGCGCGGGCATACCCGCCTGTTGGCATAGCTTCCAACAGATCCATTCATTCAGGTACGACTCGTCCTGAACGGAATTGTTCAGATGGAACTTTTCAAGATCGTGGAATCGCTGGCCCGCGACAAATTTGTCGGTGTTGAGCGTGAGCGCTGGACGGTCGTTGATGTCGCGAAAACTTCCCGCCGCCCCTTTCAGCTTCAGGGCGACTTTTCCGAGCGTGGCGCCGCCCTCCTCGACGATCGTCGCCTCGGCGTAACGCCTCGCGTCCTCCCGGAGCCGCTGCATCTGCTGGGGATTGATTTCAATCCGCAATCGCGGAATTCGCCCCTCGTCGAAGAGCGTGTCGCTGGCGTCTTTCTTCACCGGGTCGACACGATACGCCCCGACACCCCCGGGCCCGCCCGCCGGCTGAGGCCCCGCGATCGCCGCTGCGGCCACACCCGCTGGCACGGCTTGGGCGAACAGCGCCGGCGCGGGGCCCGCTGCGAAGAGTCCGATCGCGAAGAGTCCGATCGCGACGGCCAGTGGGGCTCTCGAAGCCAGTCGCGGCCCCATAGCCAGTTGCCCAGCAAGCGACTCGCTCCACCGCTGTCGACACCCCGGAGATCGATCCGCGGCATGAAGCGTTTCGCCGCGATCCGGATCAATAACGGGTGGGCGGTGATCGCGAACAACGCGATACACGCGGGAAGCGAGGAGTGCGAACGCGAATCGGATCATGGACATGGGCGGAACCTCGGGATCGGGGAATGCCGATTTTTAACCCGAGCGGCGGGCGTAGGGAACCGCCCGCCGTGTTTCCACATCCAGAGTCTCTAGTAATTCACCTGCAACTGAAACCGAGCTAGCTGCCCCTCGAACTGCTCGTAAGACAACGTGTTCGCTGTGCTTAGCGCCCGTGTATTCGTGCGGTCCGTAAGCGTGTACATCCCAACGAACTCCACATACTTCCCGATTTGCCACTCGACGCCAATTTCCAGTTCGTCGATCTCGACAAACGGCGCGTTCCGTTCCGACTTGTAGCCACCTTTATAATAGTTCCAGCGGATAAACGGCCAGATTTCACCATGGCAATCGGTTTTGATGCGATACATCGACTGGATATAGCCGCCGTAAAGTGGCCGGTCGACGACCGCTGTCTGGGCATCATTCAAGCCCGGACCGCGACCCACATTCCATTCGGCTTGAAATCCGAACGGCTGCGGATAGTAAACGAACGTGCCGCCAACCCGCTTGTCGATGATGCCGTCCACATCGCCGGTCTCCAATGTTCCGGCGGGGCGAACAGCCGGTCCGATGCCGAGCGGACTGATGGTCGACGAGAGAACGGTGTACATCCCTGTGTAACCTTGCACACCCAATTCGACGATTTGACCGTTGCTGAAGGTGATCGGAAGAGTCAAACGCGTGACCACATGAAGGCTGTCGTTTTGTTCCCGGAAAGAGCCGCCTTGGCCGGAGTAAGCGCCGACTCCGAACACCCCGTAGTTCCCGGATCCCTTCAGTCCCTCGTCTTGAATGAATTTGAACGTGTCCTGGGCGTACTCAGGCGTCCAGTAATAGAAGATTCCCAAGTCGCGTTCGTTTTTCACCGCGCTGTTGAACGCGTCGTTACGATCCAGTGCCAGCCGGTTTGAGCTGGATTGCATGTTTTCCCAGCCGTAGGGCACCTTGGACTGGCCGACACGAAAACGATGGATTTTCGTCTTGTCGAGATGAATGTCCGCGTACCAATCGCGAATCTGTGTGAATTGAATCGCGTCGACACTGCCGTTGGGCGTCGATGCGAAGTCGGGTTGTAGATAAAAAGAAACCCGCTCCGACATATCACCCTGGAAGATGAGACGCGCCCGG
>CAIXSC010001031.1 GCA_903921945.1 uncultured Planctomycetaceae bacterium | reverse complement strand
CTGGTTCTTGTCCTTGGCCTGTTCCATTGCTTCGAGGTCGAGCACCTCTTCACCACGACGGGGCAAGGAGTAGTGGTCGAGGTCTTCGAACGGCAGGCCGAGTTCGTCCATCTTGTTGTGGCACTTCCAGCACTCACCGGCGCGCGTGACCATCTGCCGCTGGCGCAGCGTGCGGTGCGGATCGTCGGGCACCATCGCCGCCACGTTGATCGGCAGATCGGGAACGCGACCTCCCAGCAGATGCTCGCGCACCCAACGGCCGCGGCGAACGATGTCGTTATGAAAATTGGTCGACCAGGCCACATGCCAACTCGGCTGCATCAGGATGCCGATGCGATCACTTGGCGGACGGCGGTGTTCCACCGCCACCGGGCCGAACGCGCGAAACAGGGACTCGCCGCTGCGAAGTCCGTCGAGCGTACCGTTCACGCCAAACAGCTCGTGCGTGCGATACGACTCGGGCGTGGTGAGCAGTTCCTTCAGCACGTCTTGGTCGCGAGACAGAATGCTCAGCACCATTACATCGGTATCTTCGACGTAGGACTTGGGGTTGTGACTGATGCCGCGTCGCCCCAGGTAATCGGGGAGTGGGTCTTTGAAGACTTCGGGAGCTCGGTAGTAATCGAAGTATTCGCGGAAGAATCCCAGCACCAGCGGCTTGCTGAGTTTTGGATCGTCGAGGATGCGACGGACGCTCGCCGCGACCTCCTCGCGCGTCGTCAGCTTGCCTTCGGCGGCGGCCGACAACAGGCCGAGGTCGCGCTTCGTTGACAAAGCCAGGCTGATCGCCATCGCCGTCTCGCGCGGCGAGAGCGAGCGAACGCCCGGAAGCACCTCAGGCCCGAATCCGACTTCGAACCGCAAAATCGCCTCCGGCGTCATCAGCGGGGCCATCAGTGCCGTCTTGCCGGCAATCGAGCAATCCCCGTCGGCGGCGATGGCGTCGTAGAGTGCGACCACGCTCGCCAATTCTTGCTCGCTTGGCTGGCGGGCCACAGCGGTCTGGTACTGCTGCCGAATCGCCTTTTCCAATTCCTCGCGAGTCGCCTTCACCTGCGGGTGCAGCAGTGGGGCGAAAACGCCATTGCCTTGGCGCACGCGCTCGCCCGCCTTGAGGCGCTCTTGCTCCGCGGCGGTGGCCCTTTTCATGCGTTCGGCGTTTGGCCAGAGGTTTTCCTTGGCGGCGGCCGGATTGTCGTTCACGTTCACCAGTTGATGGAGGCGGGTTTGGCCGGCGACGATCAACTCGGCATTCGTGAGCAGCAGGCCGGAGGTGCCTTCATCGGGCGAGTAGAGGGCGGAGAAATCCTTGAAGCCGGCCTCCTGAATCACGCCGAACGGCTGTTGCAGGCCATTGGTCTGGGAGTTGAACTCGCCGGTCCATTTGGTGTAGGCGGATGGCGAAAGCCGCCACAGTCGCGGCGGCGGCGGCACACTCGGCCCGCGCGGTCCGCCGAAGAGAATCGCGTTCGGGAGCCGGTTGCCGTCGATCGGTTTTTCCTTGACGGCATACGGAACGGGCGGCGTGCTGAGCGGCGAGTCGAGTCTTGCTTGGATCCAGGAAACGACCTTGTCCACATCGTCGGCCTTCGGTCGCGCTTCGGACGGCGGCGGCATGTCGCCTGCGCGGAGCCGCTCGAAGATCGAGGCGAATGCTACCCGGCCAACGACATTGTCCTTCGCCAAACTGTCGAGTGCGAATTCGCCTTTCCGCTCGCCGCCATCGTGGCAGTCGGCACAGTGCGACGAGAGAAACGACCGCACGGCTTTTTCATCGGCGACGACGCCTTGGCGGACGGCCAGCGCGTGGAACTTTGCGGGAATCGCCACTTTGGGGTTAGCGGTTAGCGCCTTGGTCCCCTCGGCGGAAATGGTTTTCAGACCAGCCAAGGAGACCACTCCTTTGCGCTGTGCGAGCGACTTCGCCACCGGGTCGTCGAGCGTCTGCAAACCGTCCAGAATCAGCCAGTCCCCCTTGTACCCGGCGAGTGCCTGGGCCGCGCCGCTGGAAAGCGTTGTCAGTCCACGGAGCGAGAGCCTCCTCTCATGCTGAGCCAACGCTGCCGCGGCTTCGTCCGGCAGTTCCTTCAGTCCGTTGAGCGACAGCGTGCCGCCCTGGTGTTTCGCCAGCGCCGCCGCGACCTCCTCGGTCAGCGTCGTCAGTCCGTCAAGCCCGATGTTGCCCTCTCGCTGGGCAAGAGTCTGGGCCACCTCGACCGAAATCGTCTTCACCGCCGGAAGTTTCCCATCCCATCTCCGTGACGCCGCCAATGCCGTGGCGACTTTCCCCGAGAGAGTCGTCAACGCGGGGAGTTCGCCGCTCCACTTAGGCCACGCCGCCAAGATCATGGCGCTGTCGTCGGAGAGACTGGTCAAACCGTGGAGATGAACGATGGGCCGGGCATAGCCTGGAGCCTTATGCTCGGCCAGCGCCTTGAGCGTTTCATCGGAGATCGTCGTCAGCCCGTTGAGATACAGATCGCCTTCTCGCTGGCAGATCGCTTTCGCCGCGATCGGAGTGAGGGACTTAAGGCCATTAAGGTACAGGTTGCCGCGGCTGTCTTTGCCACCGATGGCCAGGGCAATCTCGTCGGGCAGCGACGTGAGGCCATCAAGATTGAGCGTGCGATGGAATTGTCCTGGGATGGGTCCAG
>CAIXSC010001030.1 GCA_903921945.1 uncultured Planctomycetaceae bacterium | reverse complement strand
GGCTCAAACAGCGTGGGCTGGAACGGGAAAGCGGGATTCGCATCAAATCCTTGATTGGTTTGCGGATCCCTTCGTTTACCGCCAATCCGGAGGCGCTGGCAGGGACGCAAACCGGGATAGTCCACGGCGGGGCCGCTCGAGGGGCATCGGGGCGCGGAGGCTTTTCGACGCGATTTGGGGCTCATCGGGATGCTCAGACACAGCCTGGGACGCTGGGGCGACGATCTCTGTCCCGGGGCGGTGATTGGAATGTTAGCCCGGCCGTCGCCTACGGCTCGGCGGTAAACGAAGACTCGGGTAAACAAAGATCCGGGTAAACAAAGATCCGGGTAAACAAAGATCCGGGTAAACAAAGATCCGGGTAAACGAGAATCCGGGTAAACAAAGATCCGGGTAAACGAAGATCTGGGTCAACGAAGATGTTGGTAAACGAGGTTGTTGGTTAACAAAAAGAAGTTCGGTGCCGACAGTTTGCCGGACGACTTGAGTTTGCCACTGTGGCCACTTGCGCTTGGAATGATTTTATGTCTGTGGATAACTCGCCATCGACTATCGACGCCTACATCGCGGGTTTTCCCGAGCACGTCCAGGCGATTCTCCGGGAGATTCGACGCTTAATCGGCGAGGTGGCTCCAGCCGCCCAAGAGGCGATCAAATACCGGATTCCCACCTTCGTGCTCGGCGGCAATCTGGTTCATTTCGCCGCGTTCGACAAGCACATCGGGTTCTATCCGACGCCCTCCGCGATGGAGCATTTCAAAGCCGACCTGAGCCCATATAAAAGTGCCAAGGGTTCGGTCCAGTTTCCGCTCGATGCGCCCATTCCATACGAGTTGATCCGCCGGATCGTGCGGTTTCGCGTCGAAGAGGTGACGGCCCGCCCGAAGCGGAAGGGTGGAAAACGGGCTGGCTGAGTACTGGCCATCGCAAGAGTGTTTCCAACCGTTCGCCAGCGAACGTTTGCCGCTCGCAATGCTGGCTCCGCAAGGGATGGCCATGAAGAGTGATCGGGGGGGGAATGGAAATGCGTCGGGTCGTAGTTCGAGGCAGTGGGTTGACGATCGGCGATCTGATCGCGGTCGCGCGTCATCACGCGACCGTCGAGGTATCCCGCGAAGCCGTGGTCCAGGAACGCATCCTGCGTTCGCGCCAAGTCATTCAGCGGGCTATCGCCGACGGGTGCGCGATCTACGGCGTGACGACGGGGTTCGGCGGCATGTCGCATGTCGCGATTTCGCCGGACCAAGCCGCCGCGTTACAGGCGAATCTGCTCTGTTTCCTCAAAACGGGCTGCGGGGAACGGCTGCCCGAGCACGACGTTCGCTCTGGAATGTTGTTGCGAGCCAATTCCCTTGCCCGTGGCGTTTCCGGGGTTCGTCCTGAACTAATCGAGCGTCTGGCACGGTTCCTGAACGAGCGAGTCACTCCACATGTGATGAGTCTTGGTTCGATTGGCGCAAGTGGCGATTTGGTGCCCTTGTCGTATGTGGCCGGCGCTCTGATCGGTTCGGACAACGGCTATCTCGTGGATATGCCCGGAGAGACTGTGACAGCCGTGACCGCCTTGAAGCGTCTCGGACTTGAGCCAATAACGCTCGAACCCAAAGAGGGGCTTGCTTTGGTGAACGGCACTTCGATGCTTACCGGCATCGCCGCCGGGTGTTCCCACGACGCGTGGCAACTTGCCGCCATGAGTTTGGCGGCTCACGCGGTAATGTTGCAGGCGTTGATGGCGTCGGGCCAACCGTTTGCGCCCTTCATTCACGATCATAAGCCGCATCCAGGCCAGCGATTCGCCGCCGCCCGCATGGTCGAATTGCTGGCCGGTTCGAAATTCATTCGCACCTTGAAAGCGGAAAGGGAGTGCCAGGAGGGGGCGGTACCGATCCAGGATCGGTATTCCGTAAGGTGTTTGCCCCAGTACTTTGGACCGATCCTGGATGGCCTGGCCACGATCCGTAAACAGATCGAAGTGGAAATGAATTCAGCGACCGATAACCCGCTGCTGGACCCCGCGAGCGACACAAGCTACCACGGCGGCAACTTTTTAGGGCAATACATCGCGGTGGGAATGGATCAGTGCCGCTATTACCTGGGCCTTGTCGCCAAACATCTTGATGTTCAGATATCCGTGTTGATGGAGCCGGCGTTTAGCGGAGGTCTAAGCGCATCGCTTGTCGGCAATCCGCAACGTTCCGTGAATATGGGGCTGAAAGGTCTGCAATTGGTTGGCAATTCGATTATGCCGTTGATCGGCTTCTACGGAAACTCGCTTGCGGACCGGTTCCCGACTCATGCGGAGCAGTTCAATCAGAATATCAACAGCCAAGGATTTGGTTCAGCCCACCTTGCGCGGCAATCGGTCGCGCTATCCCGGCAGCATGTCGCGATCGCATTGATTGTTGGTATCCAAGCGGTCGAGCTGCGAACTCGCATGCTTACCAACCACTGCGACGCCCGCCGACTGCTGTCGGCCGCGACGATTCCGCTTTACGAGACTTTGTACGCGTTATTCGGCAAGTCGCCGGACCCGAGCCGTCCGCTGGTTTTCAATGACAACGAGCAATCGCTCGATCACTTTCTAAACGCGATCACAGCGGATATGGCGGGATCGGGCCGTTTATGGCAGGCTATCGAGCCGTTGATGGACCGTTTCGATTCATGCTCGACGGAGTGCGGCTCGTAATCGGGAGCTTACGTGGTGAATATCGCAAAGCACATGGAAATCTCCGCGAAGCTGTTTCCGCGACAGATCGCGATTCTATTCGAAGGTCAAGTGATCACTTACGAGGACCTGCAAGCGTCGATCGCCCGGTTCGCGGCTGGATTGAAGGGGCTTGGGGTGGAACGCGGGGATCGCGTCGCGATTTATCTGCCCAACATTCCGGCGTTCGCTATCGCGTATTACGCCGCCCAGGCGGTCGGGGCGATCGCGGTATCCGTGAATACCCGCTGCACTCGGGATGAAGTCCGGTTCGTACTCGGCGATTCGTCCGCCAAGGCGGTTGTGACAACCGGCGAGCTTCGCGCACACATTGCCGATGACGAGCTGCCCGCTTTAACGCATGTCGTTGTCGCCGAAGGGGATCGCGGGGACGATTTGTCGATGAATGCGATCATGACGGAATCCCCCCAGCAGTGGTCGGCCAGCGACATGGATCGCCACGACCCCGCCGTGATACTCTACACGTCGGGCACCACCGGAATGCCGAAGGGAGCCACGCTGTCGCAAGGCAATGTGATCTCCAATGTATGGTCTTTTGTCCATAACTGCGGTATCCAAAAGAGTGATAGGATCTTGCTGCAACTGCCGTTGTTTCATTGTTTTGGGCAAAATGCGTTGCTAAACAGCGCAGTTTTGGCCGGCGCCACCCTGGTGCTGCAAAGGGGCTTCCGTCCGGATACCGCGTTGCAAGCCATCGAAGACCATGAGGTAACCATGCTCTTCGCCGTTCCGACGATGTTTTCCACGCTCGTGGACAGGGCGACACCCGGACAGTTTCGATCGGTTCGCTACTTCTTCTCCGCCGCCGCCAGTCTACCGATGGAGTTGGAGCGGCGGTGGCAGGAGAAATTCGGCCGGGTGATCACGCAAGGCTACGGACTGACGGAAACGTCGCCATTCGCCAGCTATAACCATTTCCAACAGTATCGATTCGGTTCGATTGGAACGCCTATCGAGAACGTCGAAATGCGGATTGTGGATCCCCAGAGCGGACGGAGTGCGCCACCGGGTGAACCGGGAGAGATTGCTATTCGGGGACCGAACGTCATGCTTGGGTACTGGAACAGGCCGGTGGATACTGCGAAGGTGGTGCGGAACGGGTGGTTCCACTCGGGCGACATTGGAACGATGGATGAAGACGGATACTTTTACATTGTTGATCGGCTCAAAGATATGATCGACGTTGGCGGTATGAATGTCTACCCGGTCGAGGTCGAGAACGCATTGTACGCGCATGAAGCGGTGGCCGAGTCGGCGGTGTACGGAGTTCCCGATTCGCTGATGGGCGAACAGGTTTGCGCAGCGGTCGTTCTAAAGCCGGACTGTAACGCGACGACGGACGAACTCGTGCGGTATTGCGCGGCCAGGCTCGCGGATTTTAAAGTGCCTAGGGTTGTCGAAATGCTCTCCGAACTACCCAAGAATCCATCTGGCAAGATTTTGAAACGTGTGCTGAGGGAACGGGCCGCTTCGCGTAAAGAAACGGAGAACTCGAATGCGTTCGCGCAAGCCTACTCAGGCGCGGACTCTAGCGAACGCCGCCAAATGCTGCGACATTTTTTGGCTGATCAGGTGGCTCGGGTGTTAAAGGTGCCCGTCGAGCAAATCGATCCGTGCGAGCCACTCACCGACCTAGGACTCGAGTCGTTGATGGCGGTGGACTTGGCAACGCGCATTCGCGGCGGCCTCGGAATCGAGTTCACCGCGTTGTCGTTGGTTGGCGGGAGCACGCTTAACCAGGTTGTCGATGCCTTGGTCTCGGCCAAGGCTTCAACGCACTGATTCTGTCGTGGCTGTGTCGAGCGGCGACATGGTTGTTGGGGTTAGAAGCGAGTGGAGGCTAATCGATGACGCGAACAAAGCTGACGGGATGTCCGTCCACGTCCACGGGACTGGAGACATGGTCGGCTTCCCAGGATTTTCACGCCCTGGCGGAAACATTCGGCACGCCAGCCTATCTGTTCAATCCCGCGCGTTTGCGGGAAAACGTTAGTGACTATATCCGGCTTGTGGACAATCCCAGTCGAATATTATATCCGGTCAAAACGAATCCCTCGTTTGCGGTTTTGCGGCGGTTGGCGGACCTAGGATGCGGGATGGACTGCGCCTCGCGGGACGAGGTGGACGCGGCCTTGATGGCGGGCGTTCCTTATGGTCGCCTGTCCTATAACACACCAGCGCCGGAATTCGGACTGATCCGCAATCTCCTTCGAGCGGGTTCGACGGTCGTTATCGACTCCGAGGGACTGCTGGCCAAAGCGAATGCGAAGATTGCCGCTCCGCAAGCTTTAGGCTCTGTTATGGTCCGGGTAAATGCGGATGTCGGTGGCGATTATCTGCAGCAGTTTAATTGGGAGGAAATGGTCAGCCACGGATCCAAGACGGGCAAGTTCGGGATACCGGCGGAACGGCTTGTCGAATTGCTGAAACAAGTCTCGCTTCCGATTACGGGCCTGCATGTTCACGTCGGAACGATGATGGACAACCTGGCCACTTTCGAAACGGTGCTCGCCTTCCTCCATCGATTGATGGATGATATCCAAACCCGGACCGCGCACCGCATTCAAGCGGTGAATCTTGGAGGAGGCTTGGGCATTCATTTCGTTCCCGGACAGTCTTTTCCGACGATCGCGGCATTGGCAGCGCGCCTCGGGGCGCTCAAAAGATCCGGCGTGTCGTATTACGTCGAGCCGGGTCAATCCCTGGTGGGCGACACCATGGGCTTATTGACGCGAGTCGTCGGGCTTAAAACCATGCGGGGACGACGTTGGGCCATCCTGGATGTCGGCTCGGACCAATTGATGAAGATCACCACGGTCGGTTGGTATCACCAGATCCTCGATCAACGCCACCAACCGTTGCCGTTCGAGGGGCCGGACGCGATCGGCGGTCCGCTCTGCTTCGCCGGCGACACGATTCTGCCATCCACGCGATTGGATGGCATCCAGGAAGGAGAAGTGCTCTTCCTTCAGCACGCTGGCGCCTATCTGGAAGCGATCGCCAACCGATTCAATGGTCGTCGCAGCGCGGGATTGGTGGTGTTGGATGAGGCCGGTTCGCACCGAGCCACCAGGCCCGAGGACCCGTTTTTCAGTCCACCCGTGCAAACGTATGATTGGGGCGAGGCGGGCTTGAGTCTAGACCCAGCCAAGCCAGACCCAGCCAAGCCAGACCCAGAAAAGCGAGACACAGATAAGTCAGACACAGATAAGTCAGAAACGGCAAAGCGAGAGACGGAAAGGTTGGGCGCGGCGAGGAGCGAGGCTGTAAGGCCAGACGATGTGACGTCAGGATCAGAGCGGGCGGGCGATGCGCGCGAGTTCACATCCGTGGAAATCGCGGCGTTACGAAGCAGTTACTTCGGCGAGCATGCAAGGGACGACGCGTACGAAATCCTGAGGTTCTCGCAACTGGATCGACGTTCATTCGCCTTTGATGTGATGACGCGCTGCGGCGTCGATTTCGTCTCGGTTCCATTCGCCATGCGGATTACAGCCGACGCCGTCATCATCGCGGTGCTCTCCGCCATGGGTAAGCGGATCAAAGACGTGAGCGTCTGGGGAAGCAAGGGAACATTTCAGTATCGCGAGCCGATACAGTCGGGAAAACGTATCGGCGGCACTGTGACGCTAAGTCCGCTGGCGGCGGCGACCGCGGGAAAACACAAGGTTGTCGCGGTCGCCACGCTGGATGGCGAGCGGTTTTCGATGAGTTCGGAAGTGGTTGTCTAACGACGAATCGGCTACGGCTTCAGGATGTGCGAGCCGCCCGCGAACTGGTCGTGGCAGGCGTTGCAATTCTGAATCATCGATTCGTAGGCCTTTCTGGCGGCGGCAAAGTCTTTCTTTTTCGCGGCGCCGTAAAGCTGGCCGCCAAAATCGCGAACTTTGGCCGAATGGCCCGCCCAGGCGGTCGCGTCGTCTTCCGGCAAGCGAGTCAACAAGAGATTGCCCGCTTCGGCCAACGGCAGCGAATCGCCTTTGATCGCCTTCCAGCCCGCGTTGTCGGTCGGGGCGGTCGCCATCGCCACCTTCAGCCGCTTATAGGCGGGCTCGAATACGTATTCCATGAATTCATGCATGCTTTCTTCCACCGGGGCGGGCTTGGGGGGCCCCGCTTGTTCCGCCGCGACGCTCACCGCAAGCGGCCGGTCGCCGACCGCCAACCCGCTCCAACCCGCCGCCGCCACCGCGATCGCCGCGACCCATATCCGTTTTCCGCTTGTCCAATTCCCCAACAGGCGATTCCTCATCGTTCGCGTCTCCAAAATGGTTTTTGAGGGTCCTCTTTCATCCACACGAGCATTCCGTCAACCAAGCTGATGGCTACGGTTGGCCAAAGCAGTACAGGGCGGCTTCCGAGCGGATATAGATGCGTCCGCTGTCGATAACGGGGCTGGCGACGATGCGTTCGGCCAGGTCGAGCGAGCTCAGTGGCTCCCATGCCGCACCGGCTTTCAGAACGGTGATTCCGCCGCGTTCACCCGCCAAATAGATCTTGCCATCGCCGGCGGCTGGCGAGGCATAATAGCTGCTCGCGGCCTTAACCCGGCCTGTTTTGGCGACTTTGCCCGATCGCACATCGATCGCGGTCAGGATGCCGCCGTCTTTGATCAAATACAACACGTCGCGATAGACCAGCGGGCTTGGCACGTACGGCAGCCCTTTGTCATGTTGCCAGGCGATCGAGGGCGATGTGGACGACTCGCCGTCCAGCCGGATCGCCATTAACGAGTTGCGGGCCAATTCGAAGACCCTGGCGTACTTCACCCACTCGTCGCGGTCGAGCGTTTTGTCTTGGTTCAAGTCGATGCGGAAGAAACGGTCCAGCACATCTTTGTTGTCCACTTCGTTTCGGGCGAGCTTGCCATCCTTGTTGCCATCCCATTGTTTCACGGCGACGTCCCACGGTTCCATGCCAATGCGGGCATCGGTGTCGCCCCCCGGCGACCACGTGGAAACGTAAAGCCGACCGCCTTCGTAAACGGGCGTGGTGTTCACAATGCGAGCCAATCCGTCGAGAGACCAAAGTTGCCGGCCATCCGCCAGATCGTAGGCGACCAGTTGCAAGGCGCCGGCCACGATCACCTGGTCGCGTCCGCCGATCCGCCTGACGATCGGCGTGGCGTAACTGCGAGTGAATCCATCGCGGCGGGTCTGCCAGCGTGTCTCGCCGGTGGCGGCGTCAAGGCAGAGAAGGAAACTGTTGACATCGTGGTCTTCGTTGAGCAACAAGCGATCGCCGGCCAAAACCGGTGAACTGGCCGAGCCGAATTCGTCCTGGAACGGTCCCATTGGCTTTTCCCACAACAGCTTGCCGTTGGCGTCGTAGCACAGCAGGCCATAGCTGCCGAAGAACGAATAGACCCGCTGGCCGTCGCTCGCTACCGAGGCGGCTGCGGGACTGCCGGTGGGATGGAACGCCTCCAGACGGGTCGCGGGGGCGACCTGCCGCCACTTTTCGCGGCCCGTCGCGCGATCGAGCGCCACGGTGGCCAACTTGCCGTCCTCGAACGTCGTCACGTAAAGGGCGTCGCCAACGACGCAGGGGGTGGAATGGCCGGAGCCGAGCGGCACGCGCCAGCGACGCACCCCTTCGCGGGCCAGGTCATCCGGCAGTGGACGCTGGTCTTCGGCGGCGACGCCCTGATTCGAGCGGAAGAATCGTTGCGAAGACGTATGCGCCGCGTCGGCCGTGTCGGCGGCACTGGCTGCAGGCGTCTGGAGACCTAGGAAAGCGATGGACAGCAGTGATGCGGCGGCGGCCAGGGCCGCGATGCGGCGAACGAAGTCGCGGCGGGCGTCAACGGGCTGGTAGTGGGCCAACACGGCGGAAACTCCAAGGGAGGAAACTGGCGTCGTGGAACCGGCGGGAAATGCCGGGAGTATACCGTCGCGCGAGCGGGATCGATGTCACAATTCGATGTGTGCGGATAAGAAAATACGGGGATGTGGAAAGCCAACAACAGGCGCAGCGAACGATGGACGAAACCACGCGACAGGCGGCACGCTATTGGACCCTGGCCCAGCCTGCGGTTTCCGCGTTCGTCGCGGCGGTGGTCCACGACTTTCGCGACCGGGATGACGTGTTGCAGGACATCGCGGTGGCCGTCTTGGAGTCGTTCCCGTCCTATGATCCGGCTCGACCGTTCACCGCCTGGGCCATCGGTGTCGCTCGCAATCAAGTCCGGCTGTACCTGCGACGGCGTCGCCGGGACCGGTTGGTGTTTGACGAGGCGACGATCGCGTGCCTAGCCGACGCCTTTGGGGAAATCGACGCCGACCAAGTGCGGCGACTGGATGTGCTCCGCGAATGCCTCGCGATGCTCGCCAACCGCGCCCGCGGCTTATGCCAACTGCGATACGAGCAGGATTTGAAACCGGCGGCGATTGCCGATCGAGTCGGCATGACGCCGAACAGCGTCGCCAAGGCGTTGCAGCGGATCCGCGATCAGTTGCGCGAATGCCTGGACCGCCGAGCCTCCGTGTCTTCACGATAATGCCTCCTACGTCTTCGAATACGCTACCGACCATGAATGACAACGCCGAATCGTGGATCCATGGCTACCTGGATGGAACGCTGACCGACTCCGAGTTCGCGGCGCTGTCCGAGTGGCTCCGCAGCGACCCGGCCCACGCCGGCCGCTTCGCCCGAGTCGCCTTGCTTCACAATCGCCTTGCCGAACTCCATCGTGGTCCGGCCGTGTTGCTGCCGCCCCACGTTCCGCTTTCCGAGATTCGCGCCGACGATGCGGGCGCCGCGGATGATCCCCTGGACGGTTGGGATTCCCCGACGGCCAACGATCCGGCTGCCGAACCGCTGGCTGAACGAAGCTCGTACGAACCGGTCATGGGTGCCAGACTCGCGGGCGCCAGTGGTGCGGCGGCCAGTCGCGCGGCGGCTAATCGAACGGCTGCGAGTCGCACTGTTGCGAGTCGACCAGTTGCGAGTCGCATTGGTGGGCGACGCGCGCGGTGGTGGGCGGTCATGGGTGGGGCGTTAGCGGTGTTCGCGGTGATGTTTGGCTTGCTTGCGATGTTGGGCGATTCCACCGGCCGAGTTTCGGCAGCCACTCGGGAGTTGGCTCGCGTTATCACGGCGCAGTCGCGTTCCCCCTGGAGGTCGTACCGGATCGTGATTGAAAGTGAACGAGCGATGGCGACCAAGGCCGGGCGTTCCCGAGAAGCCGATCGCCGGCCCCCCAAACCCACGCTCAACAGCGCCAGCCTGCACGTTGGGCCAGGCGGCCGGTTCGTGTTGACGGGCGTCGAGCCCGCGGGTAGTTGGACCGCCGGCAGCAACGGTCAACAGAGCTGGTCCGTCCGCGGAACAGCCCCGATTCGGGTGAGCGACGACCCGCTACATTTCCGCCGTGATGTTCCGGGCCATGAGCACGCCATGCCCCTGAACGACCTGGAGGCGATGCTGAATCGACTGTGCGATTCCTACGACGCCGTCGTCCTGGACGATGCGGACGAACCGGACAACACAGGCGACGCTGCAGCCACAGGTGACGCTGCGGCGACAGGCGACTCCGCCGCCACAGACGACTCTGCGGCGACAGGCGACTCCGCGGCGAAAGGCGACTCAGTCGCGACAGGCGAATCGGCACTCGCGACGGAATCAGACGCTGCGAATAACCGCGGTGCGACGCCTGAGCCGCAACAACGTTCTTCGCGCCGATTACTTGTGGCTACCAAGCGACGCGGTCAACGCGGGCCGCGTCAGGTCGAAGTGTCTTACGACTCGGGGACCGACGAGCTGTTCGCGATCCGGTTTGTCGACATGCCTTATGGCGCCAACCGCCTCACCTTGCGGCTCGAACCATTGCCCAGCGAGCCAACGGCTCAAACGGCGAAGTACTTCGAACATACCGCGCACCACAGCGACTCCCGAGCTATCGAGTATGTGCTTGGCGACGGTCCCTGAGATCGCCCAGGTGAAACCGAATAACGCCCGGCGACCGAACAAAACGCCGCCGTCCATAAAATTCTTCCCGCAAGACACCGACGGTTGTAGACAAAACAATGCGAACGGCAAAAGCCGCTTTCTGCCTATTTCACCATCACCGATTTATATAACGCCCGAAGTCGTGCCCGTGAATCATGTCGAACCGCCTGTATTCATGAACCTCCCGCGATTTGCTTGACACAACACCCAGCGGTAGGCAGATGTATTCCAGACGTCGGGAGTCTCAAAAGCCGGATTCCACCTAATAGTGGTTCGCTCTCAGTGGAATGATCTCACGGAGGCAAAGAGGCACGGAGAAGAACGCAAACGAGAGCGCGACGCTGGTCGGCTTCGTTCGGCGCGGAGAGGCGAAAGTGCGGTGGAGGGTTTCACGTCTATTCGATCGTCGCAGGCACGCGTGTCGTCACGCGATTCGGCTGCCCCGAGCGATGCATTGGTCTCCGTGGCTCCGGGTCTTCGTGAGAGCTAAGAGCGGTGGACCACGGATTAGTCCATAATGATGCGGCTCGCTGCCGGAAATGCTTTAACCAACGGTGTCAGTCCTGTCTCCCTGAACCGCATGCACGGAACGCCAAAAGGCTTGTTCGGCGGGGATGCCAGTGGCGGGATCGGCGGCGAAGTCGGCGACGCTCGCATAGGTCCGCAGGGTACCGGCCTCCATGCGAGCGAACGTGTCGCCGACCATCAACGCTTCTTTGGCATCATGCGTGACAAAAACCGCGGTCAATTGCCACTGGCGGCAAAGGTCGGCGAATAACGTCTGCATTCGGCCTCGGGTTTGTGCGTCGAGGCTACTGAACGGTTCATCCAACAGCAGCAATCGCGGCCGCGCAAGCACTGCGCGGCCGAAAGCCGCGCGTTGCCGTTGGCCACCCGAAATCTGTCCGTCAAGCTTGTGGCGATGCTCCGTCAGGCCCAGCGCTGCGAGCATCACGGCCACGTCGGCGGCGATCCGAGCCGGCGGCTCGCCACGCATCCGCGGCGCGAACGCCAGATTTTGCTCGACCGTCATCTGTTCAAACAGCAGCGGTTCTTGGTCGAGATAGAGCACGCGACTCACGCGAGGCTCGACTCGCAACAAGTCGAGTTCGTCCAACCGCGCATTGCCGGACTGGATGGAGACCGCGCCAGCCAACGCCCGTAGCAAGGTCGTCTTCCCACATCCCGACTCGCCCAAGACCACCAGCGTGCGTCCCGGTTCCACGCGGAAAGTCGCCTCGTTGACAACGGTCCGTTCGCCATACGCGATCACCAATCGCTCGACCACCAATCGCCCACCCGCGCTTCCGAGTAGCGCGGTGGCTTGATGAACGTTTCGCTCGTTCTCAGCGGCAACTGGCGAATCGCCTTCCGGGACTCGACGTGGCCCGCCAAAAAAGAAGGCGGCGGCGAACGCGCCGCTCGCGGCGGGCACGACGAGCGTCAACGCCGCCAGTGCCGCGTGATTCACGTTGGCCTCGCGAAGCGTGGCGAAGAGCCGCACGGTCAACGTCGGCACTTGGCCGCCACCCACAAGCGCGGCGAAACCGTAGTCCATCCAGGAAAACAAGGCGGCTTGCGCGCAGGCCACCAGCAACAAACCGCGGCTTCCCGGCCAGACGACGTACCGCCAAACCGATAGTGTTCCTCCGCCCAAGGACGCGGCCAGCAGTTCGAGTCGCTCGGCACGGCGGTCCCACGATTCGCTGAAGTACACCGCCGTCATCGCAGTGGCAACCGTCAACTGCGCTGCCGCGACTCCGGCGATCGTCCCCGCCAAACCGGCCCCAGCGAGCGGACGGTGCAAGGTCGCTCCAAGCACCACAGGCGAGACCAGAAACGGCAAGTAAGCGAGGAACCGCCACATACCCGTTGGCCTTCCTTGAAACGACCGCGCGATGAAGAAGCCGAGCGCCGTCGATGCGAGTCCCACCGCGAGCCCCAGCGTCAACGAGATCATCAAGCTGGCCACCAACCCATCGCGTTCCAACGCCCATCGCCGCCACGGACCGGCATCAAGCCGATTGGGAACGAGATTCGGAAACGACCAACCGGTGCCCAGCGACAGCAGCAACAATAACCCGTAAGGCGCCATCAATACGAAGGCCATGCCGACGGCGATCACAACGGGCGGAAACGGCGGCTTGGGCCCGCGGCCCCTCGTGCCCCGCGCGGCGTTCATTGCGGCTCGCGCATCGCTCATCGCGACCCCCGTTCATCCGTTCGCTGCCCTCGCTGCGAACTCTGTGATCTCTGCCATCGCTGATTTTTTCGCCAACCGTGCCAACCGTGCCAACCGTGCCAACCGTGCCAACCGTGCCATTCTTGCCACGACGGCCATGGCTGCCGTCGTTGCCAACGCAGCCAGAGTGCAAGCACGATGGCGACGAGCAGCCAGTAGAGGACGGCCAACGCGAAGGCTCGTGGACGCTGCGCGGGATCGAAGTGCGTGAAGCGGCGCTGAATCAGCACCGAGATCATCTCGGGTGACTGTTGGCCCAGCATGAGCGGCAATTCGAACGCGCCCAGGTTGGCGAGAAAGGCGAGCGCGGCGAGCGGACGCACTCGCCGCCACAGCATCGGCAAGGCGATGTGCCACCGGGCTTGGCTGCGAGTCGCGCCGAGCGCCTCGGCCAATTCGCAATGGCGATCGATCCGCGCGACAGTCCATAGGCGAAGTAGCGATAGCGTCATGACGGGAGCGGACACGGCGGCAAGGGCCGCGATCAGTCCGATCGCCCATTCGTCTTGCACGAGCGTCGGAAAATCCTGGGGTACGCGAATCAGTCCGACACGTCGTGCCAGTCGGGCCACGAAGCCACCGGGGCTCGACCATTGCAACACGAGCAAGCCGACAACCGCCGGTGGCGTGGCGAGCAGCGTTCCCAGCGAGGCCTGCGCAAGACGGCTCGCCGCGAGCCATGGCCAAGCCAAGGCGATACCGAGCGACAGTCCTACGGATAGCGTCGTGGCGGCAGCCGCGACACCGGCGCTGTACATGGCCGTGCGTCGCAGACCGGGCTCGGCGAAGGCCGCTTGCCACGCCGTTCCCTCCGTGGCGGCCGACCGCAATCGGCCGACGGCGCCGACGCTGTAGAGCAACGAATAGCCGACCGACCAAGCCATCGGCAGTCCGACCACGACGAGCAGCAACAGTCGACCGGCAGCTCGCATCCAGATGCTACTCGACATGCTCGATGATCTCCCGGCGGAAATCCTCGATCAGTCGGATCATCAGTTCGGGCGCGGGCTCCATGAGCGCATGACGTTCCATGGCCGCGCGGGGTGGCGCGAGCCGACGTTGTTCGAGCCGCGCGAACTTGTCCTGCCAAGGCTTTGGCAACCGGTCGACGGCGAGCACCGTGCCGTCTCCCCAGACCATCGGGTCGGCCTTGCGGCATTGAGCGGCGGGCGAGATCAAGTGATTGATGAGCACAAGCGCGGCTTCTTGGCGGGGCGAGTTGCGGGGAATGCCCAGGTAATGAGCGTTGCGAATCGTGCCGGACCGCAGCACATACGCGCGCGACTCGGCGGGCAATACGCCCTGCGCCACCTTGCTATCGACTTCGCCGTCGTTGTTGCTCATCGTGAAATCGACTTCGCCGTTGGCGAACAACTGATGGAGCTGCGCGACGCCCGCGGGATAGGCTCGGCCACCGCGCCACAAATGCGGTCGCAGCCGACGCAGGAAGGTCCACAGTTTCGCGGCGGCCGCCTGATAGCGATCGTCGTCAAACGGTCCCTCGAACGCGGCTCCACCACCCGCCAATTCCATCAGCAGGCACTTGAGAAACGTCATGCCCGTGAATGAGTTGTCGAAGGTAAAGCGGCCCGGATTCGCCGTGACCCACGTTTCCAATTCGGCGAGCGTCCGCGGTGGCTGCGGCACGCGTTCGCAATGGTGAATCAACGCGAATTGCACGCAGCCCCAAGGGCACTCGTAGCCCGCCACAGGTTGCTGGAAGTCGAAGCCAATGAAGCGGTTCTTCCAATCAATAAACTGTTGATGGGGCAGCCGCTGGGTGAATGGCCCGGCCAAGGCGTCGATTCGCCGCAATTGATGGAAGTTTTCACCATTGATCCAACAGACATCGATGTCACCTGTCGATCGGCCGGCTTCCAAGTCCACGAGCAGCTTATTGGCGATCTGGCTGCCGGCCAGGCCCACGATCGTCAACCCAACGCCGAACTCGCGGTCGAGCGCCGGTGCGATCTCGTCACGCATGTAAGCGTTAATGCCGGCGTCGCCATCCCACATCGCCATCCGCACCGTCTGCCCGCGAGCTCTCGACAACACGTCGGCCCAATCCGCCGATGCGCTACGCGGCGTCGCCCCTACCGAGCCAGGCGCGCCGGCCGCGGCGGACATGGCCGCGGCGGACGGCGCGGTGGACGAAGGCGTTACGGATGAAGCGGGCGTGGTTGGAGTCGCTGGCCCGCAGCCGACTGACATGGACAACAACGAAAGCGTGACGACCGCGGCCAT
>CAIXSC010001029.1 GCA_903921945.1 uncultured Planctomycetaceae bacterium | reverse complement strand
CGAGCCGCAGGTTCGACCTCGGTTTCCGGCTGGCCCTGAGTTTCGTCGGAGTCTCGGTCGAGTCCGGTAAAGACAAGAAGGATTAGCGGAGCCCACACGCGTAGGCCCGCAGCGAGCGATCAGGCGGAGCCCGCGAGCGAAGGTGCCGGAGCGTGTGGGCGGAGCGGACGGTGCGCGAGCGTATTGCGGTGAGAGGAATGCTGGAAAACAGGGGGGTGCAGGGGGGAATCCCCCCTGCGCGCGAAAAATCAGCCACAAATAGTGTACATGAGAACATATTATGGCGTTGCGTTTTTTCATGGTCCCCGTTCATGATACCGGGGCGTTCGCGGACGAATTGAACGCGTTCATCGCGGGGCATTAGGTGATATAGCGGAGCGGCGTAAGCCGCCCGGCAGCGCCGCGAATGCGTGTCATCACGCCGCCAAAAACGTTGGCGTCGACGCACTTGGTTCGACTATGACAGCGAGCGGCCCGCGGGCCGGGCGGCTCACGCCGCTCCGCTAAAAACAGATCGGGCGAAAACGCGTAACCGCCCGAAAACGGGCCGCTTGCGCTGAGTCGGCTGATAGACGGACGTTCCTCAGGAATACGGCTTTTTCCGTATCTTTCTGTGTTGGTCCGTGGCTAGTATTCGCCCGCAATGTTCGAGCGCCCCGTTCACCATTCGGGGCAGCGGAGGCGAGACCGACAAAGCGGACGTGTGTTGACTCCGGGTACTCTGCCGCCAGCAGTTCGGGCAGGCGAGGCGACAGGTTCTGGTCGAAAAGGAGCCTCACGCGGCAGGCACCACTCGCAGTCGCCGCTCCCGATCGGCTGCGAACGCTAAGCAGGCGCGAATATCCTCGGCCGTCAGATCAGGGAAATCCGCCAGCACCTCATCGGACGTCATGCCGCTAGCCAGATACTCGAGCACGTCTTGGACGGTAATTCGCATGCCGCGAATGCACGGCTGCCCACTGCGCTTGCCTGGCTCGATCGTGATCAACTTTGCGTAAGCCATGTTTTTCAACCTATCTTGACGCGGCCAAACCGTCAAACGCTGCGTAGGGCGGCAACGCCGTTACGCTAGGATCTCGCGAATCACTTCGCCGTATACGTCGGTCAACCGCACGTCGCGGCCGCCGAAGCGGAACGTGAGCCGCTCGTGGTCGATGCCCAGCAAATGCAGCATCGTGGCATGCATGTCGTGGATCGTCAGCTTGTTCTCAACCGCTTTGTAGCCGAATTCATCGGTCGCTCCGTGCGCCACGCCGCCCTTCACGCCGCCGCCCATCCGTCGCCGGAGCCAACCGACTGCCGACTGCGAATCGATGATCGGGCGGCGCTGACTGGTATACTATTCACCCTCAAGACGGGAATTCCGTGGGAGATGTTGCGTCAGGAGATGAACTGTGCCTTCGGGATGACGTATCCGAAGCGACGATAGTTGCCGCGCGATGCCCGGTGCGCTCGTCGCCTCAGGGCGGCGGCTGGAAACCTCGAGGGGCCGCGTTCCAAATGCCGGTAGACGAGCCTCCGTCCGTCATTGTCCGAAACCAGCAGCTAAACCCGGTTGCCGCATAGATTAGGAAACACGAACCGATGACCGCTCAACCGCAGGTGGCCAAGAACAGCCTAACCGCATCCGCAATTAGGGAATGCTCCATTCCCCAATCGTTGCTACTTGCCCTTGCTTGTTTGTTAACCGCCATGCCGACTGTCGCGAGCGGTCAAGTCCTCGACAAGCAAAAGCAGTTGGAGTCTCAGACCT
>CAIXSC010001028.1 GCA_903921945.1 uncultured Planctomycetaceae bacterium | reverse complement strand
GATTTGCGCTTGCGGCGATTATTTAGGTGCCAGCCCGGCCGTCGCCTGCGGCTCGGCGGTAAACGAGGGCGGCGGTAAACGACGGCGGCGGTAAACGTGGGCGGCGGTGAACATGGGCGGTTTTTCGTTGATCGCCAAGCTCGAAGGTGCTGCCACGGCCGCATGCCGCGATTTGCGCTTGCGGCGATTATTTAGGTGCCAGCCCTGCCGTCGCCTACGGCTCGGCGGTAAACGAGGGAGGCGGTAAACGACGGAGGCGGTAAACGAGGGCGGCGGTGAACGTGGGCGGTTTTTCGTTGATCGCCAAGCTCAAAGGCGCTCTCACGGCCGCATGCCGTGAACTGCGCTTGCGGCGATGATTTGGGTGCCAGCCCTGCCGTCGCCTGCGGCTCGGCGGTAAACGACGGCGGCGGTAAACGTCGGCGGCGGTGAACGACGGCGGCGGTGAACGTGGGAGGCGGTGAACGTGGGCTTTGATCCATGGAGGGAAAGTCTTGGCACGTGGCGCTTCGACCGCGTCCCTACTTCCCCGCTACCAAAGTTCGCGGATGGGAGAGCCGCTGTTGACGATCGGGTGCGGTCGGCCGCGCTCGTCGTCGTAGGTTGTCGTAAGCGGCACGCCCATGTGCTGATAGATGGTGGCCGCCAAGTCGCCCGGGGTGACGGGCCGTTCGCGGATGTAACCGCCGTCGCTTTCCGAAGCCCCAATCACTTGACCGTGTTTCAAGCCACCGCCGGCCATACACATGGACATGACGTAAGGCCAATGATTGCGGCCGTCGGTGCTATCCTGCGTGCCGATTTGCGGTGTTCGTCCGAATTCCCCCATGGCGATCACCAAGGTCTTCTCCAACAATCCGCGGCGTTCCAAATCGGAAACCAACGTCGTGAGCAGATGGTCAAACAGCGGCAGTAGCGGCCGCAGCCCATTCCAAATGCCGCCGTACGGCGGAATGTTGTCGCCATGCGTGTCCCATGTGCCGGACGCCGTGTGGTAACTCAAATCGAGCGTCACGAACGCCACCCCTGCTTCGACGAGCCGCCGCGCGAGCAGCGCCTGCTGGCACCACAAATGCGCCCCGTATTGCTCGCGGACCGCTTCCGGTTCGCGAGTCAAATCGAACGCGTTCCGCGCCGAATCGCCGACGACCATGTCGATCGCTTGACGGCTGAACGAATCCATCGCGTCCATCGAGCCAGCTTGGTCCAGGCCGCGTTGAAGCTTGTCGAAACGCGTGAGCAACTGGCGGCGTTCAAAAATCCGTTCGCTCGATAACTCCGTGGGCAAGTTAAACAGGTTGCCTCCCGCGACTTTGCCGGTGTCCGTTCCCACCAAATCGTAGACGGGCAAGCGGGCTGCCTGGTCCGCCAGGAACGGGTCGTAGCGGCGGCCGAGCATCCCGGCGTACGCGACGTGCGATCGCGATCGCATGAACGCTACATACGGCGGCATGGCGGGATTGTTCGCGCCGTGATGCTTGGCGACGATCGACGCGATCGCCGGGTAGCTATCGCCCTTCGGATTCGTACGCGGTTCGGCCTCAAGGTTCGCGGTCTGAAATACCTTGTTGGGCTCGTGATTGCTGTTCCGAGCGTCAACGCCACGCAAAATGGTGAATTTGTCGAGCATCGCCGCCTGTTTCGGCAGGTACTCGCAGATTTGCACGCCGGGCAAACGCGTGGGAATGACGCCGAACGGGCCACGATTCTCGTAAGGCCGATCCGGCTTGGGGTCCCACGTGTCGATGTGGCTCGGACCGCCCGCCATCCACAGTAGGATGACCGACTTGCCTGTTGCCGACGGCTGGCCTTGCGTCGCCGCCCGCGCCCGCTGCCGTAGCAACTCGGGCACCGATAATCCGGCGATCCCTGCCAAGCTGGCCTTGACCATTCCGCGGCGATCGACGACCGCGATTCCCTCCCGCGTCCGCGCGTTCCAGTGCGAAAAAGCGTGCGACATGCTGCAACCATTTCCCCAAAAATTTCGACATCGCCTCTCGGAACCGCCTCGTCAGACCTCTAAGTTATCGGCCGTCGATGGCCGCTTCAATCCGATTTGCGGGTGATCGCAACCGCCCGCCGCAGCACGACCGGTTGAACCGCGCAACCATCGGCATCGAAAAGTTGCCCTGCCAGTCCACCCGCTCGTTCGACCCGCACCCCTCAATCTCAGAGGCCTGAACCATGGCTCATCGGTTGCGTTCTGTAGGCCGTCGACGCCGCATTGACGTGTCTCGGCGTTCCTTCTCCAGACTCCCGCGGACCGCGTGGAGCGGCTTGGGGATCGCCGCCGTGTTCCTCTTGGCGAACACCTTGGCAGTCGCGCTGCATGTCACGGCTCAGGAAACGCGCCCGACCCCAACGGCCACACCATCAGCGGCCACACCCCCAGCGGCCACACCATCAGCGGCCACTCCATCAGCGGCCGCCAAGACGCCGCTTCGTCCGGAGGACGTTTATCGATTCGACACACCGACACAATCCGTGCTGTCCCCTGGTGGCTCGCAGGCGGCCTACATCCGCCAATGGATCGATCCGGCGACGCTGCTCGAACGCCATTCGCTGTGGATCTCGTCGCGGACTGGCGAGGGCCGCCCCATTGTGGCGGCAGTGGAAGCGGGCGAACCCGACGCGCGCCAGCCGGTTTACTCGCCAGACGGCCGTTGGATCGCGTTCCGCTCGACAAGGCCACGGCCCGACGGTTGGAAGGCGACGCCGCCCGCGCCTCCGGAATCGGAGCCGTCGACCGACATTTGGCTGATGCCAGCTCAAGGCGGATCGGCCGTGCCGCTCGCCGGTCCCGAGAAACCGTACGGGCGAGTGTTCACCGACCCGTTCTATGGACGCGTCGCTTTCTCGCCGGACAGTCAAAGCCTCGTCTTCGTCGCGGACGATGGCCTGGACGCCCGCACGCTGGAGGAACGCGAAGCGGACGTGACGGTTGTCCGTCCGGATCAAGGAGAAGGCTACACGGGTTACGGTCCGGCCCAGATTTGGGTTGCGCGGCTTCACACGGTGCCGCCAGGAAAGACGTTCGCCACGCCTTACGCCGCCGCGCGGATCGAGCGTCTGACCCATGACGAAATCTGGTACGGCGATCCCCAGTGGCTTCCCGACGGTCGGTCGCTAGTCGTGCATGCCAACCGCACGGCCGACACCGAGTCGGTGCGGTTTTCGATCAACAAGAACTTCGACCTATGGTCGCTCGACATCCCGAGCCGCCGACTGGCGCAGTTGACCTTCGGGCCTGGTCCCGAGGTCTCGCCGCGAATCGCGCCGGACGGCCGTTCACTCGTCTGTCTGTCCAGCCCTCGCAACGGCCCGCATGCCGATGTCTTCAATCTCGTCGTTGTCGATCTCAACACAAAGCCGCCGCGATCGCGGACCGTGGCCGATCACCATACGGCGGTAGAGGCAACGAATGGCGAAACAGCAAACGGCAAGTCGGCAAGCGGCACTTCGGCAAGTGGCACGTCGGCAAGCGGCGAAACGGCCACTGGCAAGACAGCAACCGGCAAAACAGGGAACGGCCATTCCGCGAATGGCGAAGGGATTCCGGCGTTTCCGTTGCCGGACAACGCCTGGGAAGATGCGGGTCATGTGATCCACACGTCCAACGAGGGCGTCACGAGCGCGACCTATCGGGTCGCGCTGGCGTCGGGAGAACGCGAGTCGATTGAACTTGTCGATCCACCGACCGAGTATCAGCGCCAGATTCGCCTCCGCATGTCGCTCGTGCCGACGGGCAACGCATTCCTGGAGGAACGTCTCCTTGGGAAAACGACGATCGAAACGTGGGAGAGCGATTCGGGTCTGAAGATCGAAGGCCTCTTGACGGTTCCGCCGCCGAGCGTTGCGAAGGCCCCCTACAAACTGCTGGTCCATCCGCACGGCGGTCCCCATAGCCGGTCGGCGCTGGGCTTCAATCTGACGGCCGAGATGTTCGCGGCGCACGGGTTCGCGGTGTTCCAACCGAATTTTCGCGGCAGCCAAGGCTACGGCCGGCGGTTCCTCGACGCCGACCGGCGGGACTTTGGCGGCGGCGACATGCGCGACATCTTGACCGGGATCGAACACCTGGCGAAGCGCGGCATTATCGATCCGAAACGCCAATTCGTTTACGGCACGAGCTATGGCGGCTACATGACGACTTGGCTGGTAGGCCAGACGCGACAGTTCAAAGCGGCGGTCGCCCAAAACCCGGTAACCGACTTGAACGTGATGTGGGGCTGCGGCGATTTGCAGAGCTGGACCGAATGGGAGTTCGGCGGCCGCCCCTGGGAAGTTCCCGATTTGATGCGGAAACATAGCCCGTCGACCTATGTGGATCGCGTCGAAACCCCGACGCTGCTATTGCACGCCCGCGACGACCGCCGTTGCCCGATCGCGATGAGCACGCTGTACCATCAGTCGCTTGTCAAACGCGGTGTGAAGACGCAAATGGTCGTCTATCCGAACGAAGGCCATGGCATCAAGCAGCCGCGGCACCGAGTCGATGTGTTTCGGCGAACGCTGCGCTGGTTCGCGGAAGCCGAAGACAACGTCGATTTGGGCGGCGTGGTCGAGCGGCACGTGATGATTCCGATGCGCGACGGCACGCGTTTGTCCGCGTATCTTTATTTTCCGCCAGGTGCTGGTCCGTGGCCGGTCTTATATGAGCAGCGGTACGCTGATCTGCGGGCGCCTTCGTCGCGGCAGAATTTCGCCAAGCTGGCGCGAGGCGGGTATGTCGTCTGCGCGGAAAACTTCCGCGGTTCGCAACGCTCGGAGGGCCAATGGGTGGGCTATCGAGCGCTCGGCTGGGGCGAACTGCAAGACGGATACGACACCGTTGAATGGCTCGCCGCCCAGCCTTGGTCGACAGGCAAGGTTGGCACCTTTGGCAGCTCGCAGGCCGGCTTCGCGCAAAACTTTCTCGCCGTCGCCCGGCCGCCGCACTTGGCGGCCCAATACATGATCGACACGGGCTTGAGTCTGTTCCACGAAGGCTACCGCATCGGCGGGGCCGCGCGTCCCGAGCGTTTTAAACAAATGGAGGCGGTCTGCCGCGTCCCCGAGCACAACCGCGAATTGATGAAAGAGTGGTTCAGCCATCCGAACTTCGACGCCTATTGGCAGGCCGAAGACTGCTCGCGGCACTTCGACAAAATGGACGTGCCGTGCTTCACCATCGGCAGCTGGTACGACTTCATGTGCGTCGGCTCGATCGAGAGCTATATCGGTCGCCAGCACCGGGCCGGGCCCGGCTCCCGCGGCCGCCAGCAGCTGCTGATCGGTCCATGGCTCCACGGCCGCTTTAAGGAAACGAACAAGGCCGGGCAGCTGGAATATCCCGAGAACGCCAAGTTCCCGATGGACGACCACATGCTGCGTTGGTTCGACCATCATTTGAAAGGAATCGACAACGGGGCCGACAAAGACAATACGGTCCGCTATTACGTCATGGGGCCACTCCAGGAACAGCGGACGGTCGGCAACGAGTGGCGAACCGCCACCGATTGGCCGATTCCCGCCCAGGCGACACCCTACTACCTGAACGCCGATGGACAGTTGGCAACTTCCATGCCCGTATCGGAGGAACAAGCGGACAACAACCGGTCGCGAACAACCTTCCGCGCCGATCCGCTGAAACCGAACAAAATACCGGCTGGCGGATTCCCCGGGGCGGCCGACGCCCGCGACTTCGAAAACCAAGCCGAAGTCCGAACGTTCACCTCGCCCCCGTTGACCGAAGACGTCGAGTGGACCGGAAAAGTTCGCGCGGAACTGTTTGTCAGTTCGACCGCACCGGACACCGATTTCATCGTGCGGGTCAGCGATGTCTATCCCGATGGCCGCTCAATCCTGATCATCGACTACATCCGCCGCGCTCGCTATCGGGAGGGCTTCGAACAAGAGCGGATGCTGGTTCCCGGCCAAGTCACGCCGATCTCCTTCGACGTCGGTTGGCTCAGCCAGGTTTTCGCCAAAGGCCATCGCATTCGAGTGACGATTGCCAGCACGGGCGCCCCGTTCTACGAGCCCAATCCGAACACGGGCGAGCCGTTGACGATCGAACCGCCATCCCGCACCGCCGTCGCCAACAACGCGGTCTGGCACTCGAAGCAACACGCGTCTCGGATCATCGCCCCGTGGGTCGCGACCGCGCCGCCTGACGCCGCCAAAGAAACCACCACTCGGCCATCGTCCACAACGCCGTCGGCAACAACGCCATCGTCCACAACGCCATCGTCCACAACGCCATCGTCCACGACGCCGTCAACAGCGACTGGCGTTCCTGCCGCCGTTTTGACGAAGCCGTTAGCAGACAGGACTGTTCGGCCGGCCGTGAACGTGTTGTTCTTGATGGCGGACGATTTACGCTGCGAGCTTGGATGTTATGGTTCCAAAGCACTCACGCCCCGACTGGATCAGCTTGCGAGTCGCGGTATTCGGTATGACCGTGCTTACTGCCAACAGGCGGTCTGCAATCCGTCCCGTTCTTCATTGCTAACCGGCAAGCGTCCCGACACACTGCGTCTTTGGAATAATGGCACTCACTTTCGGGAACGCAATCCGGATGTCGTCACGCTGCCGGGCGTTTTCAAGGCTGCCGGCTACGACACCCTGTGTGTGGGCAAAATCTTTCACAACTGGCATACGGCGGTAAAAGGCGACCGGCCATCATGGACCGCCGATGAATTCCTGCACTATGCGAATCACGGCGATGACAAGCCGCTGGTCGGCGATTCCAAGAACCTTGCGAGCTTGCCGAATCTCGCCGGCATCGCGGACTGGAATTATGGCCAGACGCGGATCACCGAATGCCTGGATGTTCCTGATGAGGCATATTACGACGGCCGCGTCGCGGACATGGCGGTGAAAACGCTGGAGCGTTTGCATGCTGCCGCCGCGGATTCATCATCGGGAGGAGCGACTGCGAAGTCCACCGCGCGTAAACCGTTCTTCCTGGCGGTCGGGTTTTGGAAACCTCATGCTCCCTTCAATGCTCCCAAGAAGTACTGGGACCTGTATGATCGGGCCTCCTTGAGACTCGACGCGGCGGCGGCGGCGGCTCGCATGCCCGAGAACGGCTTAGCCATCGCGATGCACGACAGCCGAGAACTGCTCGGCATTCCGCCAGCGACGCATCTCCCGAACGCGGCCCAGTCGGCGGAAATGCGGCATGGCTATTTCGCCAACATCAGTTACATGGACGCGCAGATCGGGAAAGTGCTCGATGCACTCGAGCGGCTGGGCTATCGCGACAATACGGCGATCGTGTTTGTTGGCGACCACGGCTATCAGATCGGCGAGCATACGCTATGGGGCAAGACAAGCTGTTTTGAAAATGACGCGCGAGTTCCGCTCATTCTGTGTCCACCCGGCGGTATGGCGAAAACAAGCACGCGGCAGCTTGTCGAATTGATCGACCTGTTTCCGACGCTCACGCAGTTGAGCGGATTGCCAACGCCAGCCGGTTTGGAGGGCGTGTCGTTGGTTGATCCCGCTTCTTCGAACAAAACGGCCGCGTTCACGCAGCACCCGCGGCCCGCTTATTACGATCGCACCCCGACTAAAACGCCATCCGCCATGGGCTACAGCGTCCGTACCACGACGCACCGTTACACGGAATGGCGCGCATGGTCCGATGGCCAAGGGATTGGAGCCGAACTGTACGATCATACGACCGATCCGGATGAGACGTTGAATCTCGTGAACTCCACGAACTCCGCCGACGTGCTGGCGGCTGCCCGCGCCCGTTTGCACGCCCAGTTCCCCACCGGGGTGTCGCCTGCGGATCGGGAAAGATTAAAGTGATGATTCGTTGGTGTTCAAATGCCGCAGGTACGGATACGAACGGCCTACACGAGTTTTGGGGCTGTGAGTTCGGAGTCGCGATCGGCGGGGTAGCGGTCTTAGGCGCGGATGAAAGGACACATAGGATGAGCACAGTTAGAGGCGGACGGCGGCGATGTCGGCATGCGCTGGTTAACTTTGGGATGGCTTTCGTGGCGTCCCTGGTCCAAGTGGCCGTTGGCTGGTGTGCCGAGCCGCGGTTTTTTGACCATTCGCTCCTCATCGCGCCCGAATACCCGTGTACTTGGCCGAGTCACCCGTTTCCGCGATTCGCCTTGATTCGTTCACGAACGATTGGGGCGGAATCGGCCTTCAACATCGATACCTTGCTGATCGATGGAAACACGGGGACGCAGTTGGATGTGCCGCCGCACTCGGTGGCTCGGCCCGAACTCAAACGGGAGAAATCGGGACCGCTCGGACTGGCGTATACGGACAAAATCGAACCGTGGCAGTTTGGCGGGGAGGCGTGTGTGGTCGATATCCGCGACCTCTTGGACAAGGCGCCCAATGGCATCAGTCCGCTCGTCAAGCCCGAGCATGTGGAGCGGTTTGAGAAACAGCATCGGCCGGTCCGGTTCGGCGACGTCGTGCTGTTTCGCAGCGACTACTCCGACAGATACTATCAGCCGCTACCCGAGGGTCGCCGATTTATCGCGGACGTGCTGGACAAGAAGGCTCCCGGTTATCCCGACCCCGACCCGGATTGCATGGAGTTTCTTGGGAAGCGCGGCGTGCTTGCGTTAGGCACGGACAGCGCGAGCATGGGACCGCTGCCGGACTTGGCCGAGCCGACTCATTTCGCCGGTTTGAAATACGGCATGGTGTGGACCGAGGGGGCGACGAACCTGAAAGAGCTGCCCGCGACGGGGGCGTTTTATTGTTTACTTGGACCCAAGCACGAAGGTGGACCGTACGGCGAGGGGCGGGCCTTTTCGATCGTGGGCGGCGACTTGCCTCGACGATTGATTGATTCCTGCCGCAACAAACGAGCCATCGATCTGTCGCCAACCCTGTCTCCCAAATTGCCGCTCACCTCGCCGGGCGCCGGAACCGGCCAACATCGTCAAACGTATTTGAAGATCGATTTTCTGTACGCCGAGTATCTGGACATGTGGCATCACGGCCATTGGATGGACGCGATGGCCGGCACCCATTTGGTGCCACCGGCGTTCGCCTTGCCCGCCGACACGACACCAGTGCCATACGCGCCGGAAGTTCGCGGTTGGCTTGAAGAATATGAAAAGCGATACGGTCAACGAGGCACGAGCCGTAGGACGACGGAGCAGGTACCGATCGACTGGACATGTGGCGAGGCGCGCGTCGTCGATGTCCGCGCCCTCGTCGGTTCGACGAAGCCTTCGCAGTGGCCAGCGTCGCCGGAAATCACCGTCGAGCATCTGCGCGGGTACGAGCAACAGCATGGCGACTTGCGGGCTGGCGACGTGGTGGTGTTTCATACGGGACACAACGACCGCTACCTGCGGCCAATGCCCGCCGACACTGGTTTGTGGCTCGACCCGCTGAACGGCAAGGCGGAAGGCTGGCCGGCCCCAGGTCCCGACGCGATCATTTATCTGAAGAAAAAAGGCGTCCGCTGTGTTGCCAGCGATGCGCCAGACTTGGGAGGCGTCGACCCGAAACGCGCACTTATGACCTACTGGACGCTGGGCAGCCAAGACATGGTGGGCGTCGAGTTTCTCGTGAACGTCGGCAAAATCCCGGCCAAAGGCGCCTACTTCCTGTTCGCCGCTGTGAAGGTCCGGGACTGCCACGGCGGCCCCGGCCGAGCGATCGTGCTGTACTAAGATCGGACCGCCATTCCGTCCCACCCTGCCGACTCGTCCACCGTTGGCTTCGCGCCCTCGCACCCACAGCAACTCGCTCAGCCACTACCCACTACCCACTACCCACTACCAACTACCAACTACCAACTACCAACTACCAACTCCCAGCCCCTCTCTGGACTCTCGCACATGAACTCGCCGCTTTTTTCGTTGACGGACCGTGTGGCCGTGATATCCGGGGCGGCCCAGGGGATGGGGCGGGCGACGGCGCTTGCGCTCGCGCAACACGGCGCCGATTGTGTGTTGGTGGATCGCAATCGTAGCGGCGTCGAGTCGACAGGCTCGGAGATTGAAGCCTTGGGACGGCGGACGTTGGTGACAACGACGGATGTCTCCGATCCGGATGCGATTGGCGAACTGTTTCGTCAAGTCGATCAGCGATTCGGCCGTGTCGATTTCCTGGGCAACATCGCCGGGGACGGGCATTTGGCCAAGCCGGAGGACCTGACGATTGCCGATTTGCAACGCGTCCTGCGGAATTTGGTGATTGGGCGCTTCGCGATGTGCCAGGAGGCGGGACGTCGGATGTTGGGGCAGGGCCGAGGTTCGATCATGAATATCGGCTCGCTGGCCAGTTCCACGGCACTTGGGCGGGGCCATATCGCCTACAGCATGGCGATGGGGGCGGTGATTCAAATGACTCGCGAACTCAGCACCGAGTGGGCCTATCGGGGCGTTCGTGTGAATTGTGTGACACCGGCTCAAGTGGTGAACCCGAGTCTTGAAGCGCGGATGGCGGACGATCCGACGCTGGAGGGCCGGTTCCTTCGCGGGATTCCAGCCGGTCGGCTTGGCCAGCCACGGGACATCATGGGGTTGGCGGTCTTCTTGGCGTCGGACGCCTCCGAGTGGATTACCGGGGCCATCATTCCGATGGACGGCGGCAACATGGCGATGAACGCCGGCGGCACGCCCGGGCACGAACAGCGGCCAGTGCAAGCGTTCCTGCACGAAGATCCACTCAAAAAGGCCGAGAACGTCTGAAGAAACAAACTCGGAGTTCCAACCCAGCGGCGCTGCGGGAGCCGCTTCGTAGGCATTCAGTTCGCCTGTCCAATTTCAAATGGTGTAATCGTTCACGGATTGGAAATGGAAACTGGTGGGTTTCGAGGTGTGTGATTCGTACCCTTCATGAGTCGACTATTTCTTGTGCTCGCAAAGAGACGTGATCTCTACTCGAACCCGAGGACAGATTGCGCCGAAACGGCGGACACGTCAGCGTTCAGCCGCGCCATGGTTTGTGGTTGCGGTAGCTGCGCATTTGGGCCGCGATATCGGATTTATAGAAGTCATCCGCTAACCGAAGGGCTTCAGCCGCCCAACGGACCGCCTCGTCGAAATTGCCCGCTTCGGCATGGGCGGCGGCGAGGGTAAACAGCATCGTGGCTTCTTGATGATCGGTCGCTTGGCAGGCCTGCTCGGCAAGTTGAACAGCGCGGGCACCATTGCGCACGCTCGAATCATTGGAAGTCGCCAGCTCCCATGCTTTCACACGAGCAGCCCAGGCCGCCTCCAGTCGCTTTGCTCGGGCGCGGTCCGCGGCCGCAAGTTCGAATTCTTCATTGTCGTAGTAGAGACCGCCTCGATTGGCGTAACTCGCCGGATCGTATGGCAGCACTTCGACTTGCTTGTGGTACCACGGCATCGTCGCGTCAATGTTGCTGTAGGACATAGCGTACAACCCGTAGCACATGGCCTTTTGGGAACGAGTGATATTCGGGAGAGCGAGGATTTTGTCGGCGATCGCTCGATTCTCGGGAATGTTCGGCGCGTCATCATACTTTCGATAGTACTGGGAAAACGCGCGGTTGGACCTCGCATTGGCCAAGCTGACCAGGAAATCGATGTTCGTGGGGTCGAGCTGCAGCGCTTTCTCCCGCTGGGCGACAATCATGTCGTCATAGGCCAGATAGGCGTCGGCCTGACCTTGGCGAATCGCATTGGAAACTCGCAAGCCCCAGGTCGCTTTCAGGTAGTCGTGATACAAGTTTGCCCGCGTATCGTAAATCCAGGGATAGCCTGGCATCAGTTTCGTGGCTTCGTCCAGCACATCGCCGGCGGGTCTCCATTGGTTCTCTTTGATCAAAACCCTGGCGCGCAGCACGAGGTCCCGGGCCTTTTGAAGGTTTTGCACCTGGGGATCTTCGCCTGAGAAGCGTTCGAGTCGCAATTCGCTTTTGGGGACCGGAACCGCGACGCGATCCGTGAGATCGTGGTGGGCCAGCAATTCCCACAAGCAATCCACCCGCACGCCGTAGGCGAGCGAGGTCACCAAGCCCCCCTTTCTTACCGAGCTGCCCGAATTGTTCAGAGCCGCGACATGGCCGTTAGCCAGGAAGATGGGAGAACCGCTGAATCCAAACCAATTGGCCATGGTGTGCTGGAGAAACTGGCAATCTTGCGGTGGCAAGTCGGCCTTGTTGTAGAAATCGGTGGCTCGCGCGATGACGCCTTGCCGATAGGTGGCCTTCGCACTCTCTCCCGCGCCCGGCCAGGAGACTGTGTCGTGGCCAGGAAATCCGATCATCCCAACGGGGCGGGCAAACAGATCGGAGATTTCGGCACGGTCCGCCAGCGTGAGCTCGGGAGGCAGATCGGTATCGCCAGCCAGATGAACAACGGCGACGTCGGGGCAACTGGGGAACACTTCTCCAATGGCCGGATCGGCCGAACGCAAGTGAATACCGGCCTTGGAAGACCGAACCACGCCCGGGTGGTACCAAATGTTGTCCACTTCCAAGACTAGCGAAGAGTCGTTGCCGATCGCCAGCATCTTGTCAGCCTTGCTGCGCAGATCGGCGACATGGGCGTTCGTCGCGACCAGACGGTGCTTCCGGGAAATCACGAAGCCGGTGCCGTAGCCGGCGCTCGGATGGCCGAGAATGAAAACGCTCCGGTTGATGCCGCGCACCTGTGATGACAAGTCCACGGCGGCAGCCGCGTCCACTTTTTCCCAAATCGGCAGACTGCCGCTTTCGCGAGTCAGCTTCAAAGCCGCCGCAACGGGGTCGTCCGCGCGCAACGGAACGTGGCCGAGCGACAAAAAAATCAGCAGGGTCCAAAGCGATCGCGCCGTCATGGTAGCTGTCTCGTGTACCGGCGATGGGCATTTCGCGGACGGTGAGTTCGCCCGTGAGTGAGGGGCAGGACAACCGGGGCAGGCGAGAAGCCTCGGTTAGCCAAGCAATTCGTGGGCAAAAACCCGGTCGACAAGTTCCACGTCGTTCAGATCATTCACCACGCCCGATCCCAAACTGTCGGCGTGCTCCTCGTCATCGTGTTCTTCATGATCGGCGTGCGAGTGGGAATCGGCGTCCAGATCGTTCGACCAACGCACGATCGATGGGCCTGATGCCTTCACAGTGGCTCGGCAGGAGAAACGTGCGGTATCCGTCGCCAATGGTTCGCTCTGAACCTCGGTTGGGCTCTGTCCTTGCACCCGTCCCAAGTTCTGGCCCTGTCCCTGGCCCTGTCCCTGGCCCTGTCCCTGGCCCTGGCCGCTTGCCAGTTCCGAT